>DASSRV010000069.1:0-10634 GCA_035701605.1 Gammaproteobacteria bacterium | reverse complement strand
TCCACCGGCATGCCGCGGCCGTCGTCATTGACCGACAGTGAACCGTCTTTGTGCAGGATGACGTCAATCCGTTTGGCAAAGCCGGCAATGGCCTCATCCACGCTGTTGTCCAGGACCTCCTGGGCGAGATGGTTCGGGCGGCTGGTATCCGTGTACATGCCGGGCCGCTTGCGCACCGGGTCCAGTCCGGACAGGACTTCAATATCCGCGGCTTCGTATTTGGCAGTCATGAATCAGCGGTTCCCCATGCAATAGAGCGGTCGTCACGCGGTGTCACGGCATCCGCGATGGAGAATTCTAACCTGAATGGGAAACGATTCAGCGCCTTTCAGCCCAGATCCGCCATCAGAGCCTGGCGCAGCGCATCCGACACCGGCTGCACCTTATGCAGGTAATCAGCATGACTGACACCGGCATTGAGTGCCGCGCCCCCCTGCAAGGCGGCAAGCATGGCCGCACCCAACTCGAAACGCAGAAAGTGCACGGAAGCGGTCTTGTCCGCCGTTTCGCGTTCCATGTCCTCATCCGCAATCGCGGACACGCGCTCAAAACCGGCTACCTGTAACCAGGTCTGATCCTCGATGCCAATGAGCCGGGCAAGCGCGGCCTGGCGCTCGGCCACGTCCTCGAACTCGATCAGCATGGTGGCCTTGAAATTGCTGCCATCCGGGATCAGGGGGTTGTAGGCGTCAAGCTCCTCCTGAATGCCGGCGGCCTCGAAAATGCGTTCGGCACGCAGCATTTCCTGCACCTGATACTGCATGGTCAGCCGGTCTTCGAACAGCAGCGTCACGTTCGGCCCGATGTGCAGGGTGCGCAGCCGCTTGTGCTGCATGACCTGCTCGCGGAACGCCGGGCGTCGCTCTGCGTATTGCTCCAGGCTCCAAAGATCCTCGCGTCTCAGCTTTTCCATGCTCACTTGTGATCCGTGATCGGGCCATCCTTGAACAGGTATTCCTTCAGTTCGTGATCGAAGCGCGGGTTATGCCGGCGGATCCATTCCAGCACCATCGAGGCGTGTTCGATTTCCTCATCGCGGTTGTGCGCGAGAATCGCGGCCAATTGCTTGTCCTTGCAGGCAGACACGCGCTGGTTGTACCAGTCCACCGCTTCCAGCTCTTCCATCAGCGACACGACGGCGCGATGGAAATCGCGTACTTCGTCGGACAATTCCCCGATTGGCTCGTGATAGCCTTCGCTTGCCATTTCCGTGCTCCTGTTTTCTCAGATGTCGTAGGCGATCCGCAGTAGCCTGAACGGCGATTCCGGCGCCTTGCTGTCGCTCAAACCATTCCGGATCTGCTCGCCCGCCATCGGGCAATCGCTGCTGTAATGATCGCAACCTGAATCCGCGACCCGGTTCATGACCGGACGGCCGATCTTCATCGAGATTTCATGGTACTCGCTTTTGACTGCATACGTGCCGTTGTGACCGGAACAGCGTTCAATCGCCTGCACTTCGGTACCCGGCACCAGCTCCAGCGCAGCCTTGGTCTTGAGACCGAGATTCTGCACGCGCAGGTGACAGGGCACGTGATACGCCACTTTGCCGAGTGCGCGCTTGAAATCGGTTTTCAGCTTGCCGGCCTTGTGCCGCAGCATGAGGTATTCGAACGGATCGTAAAAAGCATCGCGCACTTTCAATACCTCGGGGTCGTCCGGGAACATCAGCGGCAGTTCCTGCTTGAACATCAGCACGCAGGACGGGATCGGTGCCACGAGGTCATGGCCCTCGTCCACCAGTTTCGCCAGCATCGGGATGTTGCGTTCCTTCGACCTGCGGATGGCTTCGAGATCGCCCAACTCCAGCTTGGGCATGCCGCAGCAGCGCTCCTGCGAGGTGAGCTTGACCGGAATGCCGTTGTGCTCGAACACCGCCACCAGATCCTCGGCGAGGTCCGGCTGGTTGTGATTGCCATAGCAGGTGAGGAACAGCGCGACCCGGCCACGCGTGCCTTCCACTGGTTCCGGACTAATGCCATTTGTGGTGCGTTGTTTGAGCCGTTTGCGCGCGGTTTTCGTGTGGTAATGCGGCACCACCGCATCCGCGTGCACGCCGAAAGTCTTGTGCAGCAGTTTGCGGGTAACGCCGGTGTGATTCACGGCATTCACGGCCTGCGCCACGATGGGGATACCGGCGAAGCTGCCTACCTTGTCCGGCGCGGACAGCACACGATCGCGGAAGCCGGCGCCCCGGTGCGTGAACTTGAACGCCTTGGCACGCAGCATCAGATGCGGGAAATCCACGTTCCAGGGATGCGGCGGCACGTACGGACACTTGGTCATGTAGCACATGTCACACAGGTAGCAGTGATCCACGACCTCCCAGTACACCTTGCGGTCCACGCCATCCAGCTCCATGCTCTCGGAGTTGTCTATGGCGTCGAACAGGGTCGGGAAGGAATTGCACAGGCTGAAGCAGCGCCGGCAACCGTGACAGATATCAAAGACGCGGTGCAGTTCCTTGAACAGCGCCGTTTCATCGCCGAACTCGGGAGTTTGCCAGTCAATCGGATGCCGGGTCGGCGCTTCGAGTCCGCCCTCACGCCGGGCTTCAGTGTCGGCGGCCATGTTTCATGCTCCGGTCAAAACCAGTGGGGGCGCCTTGGCGCCCCCACTGTTACCGTTTTCTTACTTGCCGAGTCCGTCCAGCGCCTTCTGGAAGCGGTTCGCGTGCGAACGCTCCGCTTTCGCCAGCGTTTCGAACCAGTCGGCGATTTCACCGAAGCCTTCCGAGCGTGCGGCCTTGGCCATGCCGGGATACATGTCGGTGTATTCGTGGGTTTCCCCGGCAATCGCCGCTTTCAGGTTCTTGTCGGTGGCGCCGATCGGCAGGCCGGTGGCCGGATCGCCGACGGCTTCCAGGTATTCGAGGTGGCCGTGTGCGTGACCGGTCTCGCCTTCCGCCGTGGAACGGAATACCGCGGACACGTCGTTGTAGCCTTCCACGTCCGCCTTGGCGGCGAAGTAGAGGTAGCGCCGGTTGGCCTGGGATTCGCCCGCAAAAGCGTCTTTCAGATTCTGTTCCGTCTTGCTGCCTTTCAGATTGCTCATGGTTTCCTCCACTCGATGTGGGTCGCCCGCCGGGTCGCGAGATTGACGATTCCGGGTTTAGACTTGGTCTAAGACTCTAGTCCCGTGTGCAGGGGCTGTCAACCGCCTGCCGCGCTGCGTTTGACCGGCCCGGCCACCGCGTGTAACGTGCCGCCGCGTACAGGAGCGTGTTCGTGAGCAAAACCGAAAAAACCGCCGTTCCCGATTTCGAGACCGCCCTCAAGGAGCTGGAAGGCATCGTGGCCCAGCTTGAAAAGGGCGAGTTGCCGCTGGATGCCGCGCTCAAGCAGTTCGAGCGCGGTATCGCGCTCACCCGCCAGTGCCAGCAGGCGCTGAAGCAGGCGGAACTGAAAGTGGAGCAACTGCTGGAAAAGGACGGCCGCCAGAGCCTGGCGCCCTTCGATGAAGGGGACGACTGAGCGATGCCGTTCCGCGAGCGCGTTCCCGGCTACGGCGCGCGCATTGAAGCCGTACTGGAGCGCTGGCTGCCCGCTGCCGAAAAGCCGCCACAGCGTCTGCATCAGGCCATGCGCTACGCGGTGCTGGGCGGCGGCAAACGCCTGCGCCCGCTCTTGATTTACGCTGCCGGTGAAGTGCTGGGACTTGCGCCGGAGCGCCTCGACGGCCCGGCTGCGGCGGTGGAGCTGATCCACGCCTATTCCCTGATTCATGACGACCTGCCGGCCATGGACGACGACGACCTGCGCCGCGGTCGGCCCACCTGCCACCGCGCCTTCGATGAAGCCACCGCGATTCTTGCCGGCGACGCCCTGCAGGTCCAGGCGTTCCTGATTCTGTCCGACGATCCCGCCATGGCCGTGACCCCCGCCGCCCGCGTTGAAATGCTGCGCAGCGTGGCGCTCGCCAGCGGCTCGGCCGGCATGGCCGGCGGCCAGGCGATGGATCTGGCCGCGGCCGGCCGTGTACTCACGCTCGCGGAACTGGAACTGATGCACATCCACAAGACCGGCGCGCTGATCCGCGCCAGTGTCATGCTGGCCGCGCAAAGCGCCACCACACTGGCGGCGGAAAAACACGCGGCACTGGACCGCTACGCCAAGTGCGTCGGGCTCGCGTTCCAGATCCAGGACGACATCCTGGACGTGGAAGGCGAAACCGCGACCCTGGGCAAGCAGGCCGGTGCCGATTCCGCGCTCAACAAACCCACCTTCCCGAGCCTGCTCGGCCTCGAAGCCTCCCGGCGCCGCGCGCAGGAACTGCACCGCGAGGCGCTGGCCGCACTGGCACCGTTCGGCACCGCCGCCGAGCCGCTCGCCTGGCTCTCGGAATACATCGTCAGCCGCGAAAACTGAGCGCCCGCGCTTGCCTTGAAGCACGGGCCACAAAGCCCGGATAATAGACGCCCTGATCCACGAGCGCGCGATGACCGATCTCTCCGCTTATCCCCTGCTCGCGCGCATCGCCTCACCGGATGATTTGCGCGCCTTGCCCGAATCCGATCTCAAGCAGGTCGCGGAGGAATTGCGCGCGTACCTGATTCACACCGTCAGCAACGTCGGCGGACATTTCGCGGCCGGACTCGGCGTGGTGGAACTCACGGTCGCGGCACATTACGTGTTCAACACGCCCTACGACCGGCTGGTGTGGGACGTGGGCCACCAGGCCTATCCACACAAGGTGCTGACCGGCCGCCGCGACCGCCTGCACACCATCCGCAAGCGCGACGGGCTCGCACCGTTCCCGCGCCGGGATGAAAGCGAATACGACAGTTTCGGCGTCGGCCATTCCAGCACCAGCATCAGCGCCGCGCTCGGCATGGCGCTGGCCGCCAAACACAAGGGCGAGGAAGACCGGCACGTGGTCGCGCTGATCGGCGACGGCGCCATGACCGCCGGCATGGCGTTCGAGGCGCTCAACCACGCCGGCAGCCTCAATGCCAATCTGCTGGTGGTACTGAACGACAACGACATGTCCATTTCCGGCAACGTCGGGGCGCTCTCCAACTATTTCGCCAAGGTGCTGTCCGGGCGGGTGTATTCGCACCTGCGCGAGGGCGGCAAGAAGGCGCTGTCCATCATGCCGCCGGTGAAGGAACTGGCGCGCCGCTCCGAGGAATTCATGAAGGGCATGGTGCTGCCGGGAACCCTGTTCGAGGAACTGGGTTTCAACTACATCGGCCCGATTGACGGCCACGACGTGAACCTGCTGGTCTCGACGCTGCGCAACATGCGCGCGCTCAAGGGTCCGCAGTTCCTGCATGTGGTCACGCGCAAGGGCAAGGGTTACGCGCCGGCCGAGGAAGATCCCATCAAGTGGCACGGCCCGGCCGCATTCAATCCGCGCACCGGCGTGATCGCGGAAAAGCCCGCCAGCGGCCCCGCCTACTCCGACGTGTTCGGCCAGTGGCTGTGCGACATGGCCGAGCGCGAGCCGCGCCTGATGGCGATAACCCCCGCGATGCGCGAGGGCTCGGGACTGGTGGAATTCGAACGGCGCTTCCCGGCGCGCTATTTCGATGTCGCGATCGCCGAGCAGCACGCCGTGACGCTGGCGGCGGGCCTCGCGGTGGAAGGATTGAAGCCGGTGGTCGCGATCTATTCCACCTTCCTGCAACGCGCCTACGATCAACTGGTGCACGACGTGGCCTTGCAGAATCTGCCGGTGCTGTTCGCGATTGACCGCGCCGGCCTGGTCGGCCCGGATGGCCCCACCCATTCCGGCAGTTTCGATTTCAGCTACATGCGCTGCCTGCCGAACGTGGTGCTGATGGCGCCGGCTGACGAGAACGAATGCCGCCAGATGCTCTATACCGGCATGACGCTCGATCAGCCCGCGGCGGTGCGTTATCCGCGCGGACGCGGGCCGGGCGTGAAACCCGAACCCACGATGCAGGCACTGCCGGTCGGCAAGGCGGAAATCCGTCGCCGCGGCCACGGACTCGCGCTGCTCGCATTCGGCGCGCTGGTCGAGCCGGCGCGCGCCACCGCCGAGGCCCTCGACGCGACGCTGGTCAACATGCGCTTCGTGAAACCGCTGGATGAGACGCTGATCCTGGAACTGCTCGCCACGCACGATCATGTTGTGACATTGGAAGACAACGCCGTGGCCGGCGGTGCCGGCAGCGCGGTCGCGGAATTTCTCGCCGCACAGGGCATCGAGAAACCGCTGCTGCATCTCGGCATCCCGGACCGCTTCATCGAGCACGGCTCGCGCGAGGACTGCCTGCATGAGATCGGGCTGGATGCCGACGGCATCCGCCGCAGCGTGGAAACCTGGCTCAGCGACCACCGCCCCGGCACGCACCGCAAGGCCGCCGCCCGCCGCTGACACGCTGGCGCAATCGCCGGGGCGAAGGTATGCTTGTATCTTGATCTGCATCGAATCCGGCTGTCGCCGGGCCTGGAAAACAGCCGCCCCGGCCCCATATCCCCGATTCCCGCACTATGCTCAGTAACGAGGCAGCCGCTATGGAGGACGCCTACATGACCCCGACCCGACCCGCCCAGGCGGACGTCGTCCCCATCGAAGACGTGCAGTCCAGCGCGGATACGCGCCGCATTCCCATCAACAAGGTCGGCATCAAGGACATCCGTCACCCGGTCAGGGTGCGCGACCGTTCCGGCGGCGAACAGCACACCATCGCCAATTTCAGCATGTACGTGGACCTGCCGCACAATTTCAAGGGCACGCACATGTCGCGCTTCGTGGAAATCCTCAACAACTACGAGCGCGAGATCACCACCGATTCCTTCAAGGAGATGCTCACCGAGATGACCGACCGGCTGGGCGCGCGCTCCGGCCACATCGAGATGCGCTTCCCCTATTTCGTGAACAAGGCCGCGCCGGTGTCCGGCGTGCAGAGTCTGATGGATTACGACGTGGTCTTCATCGGCCAGCGTCGCGACAACCAGAACTGCCTGCGCATCAAGCTCACGATCCCGGTCACCAGCCTGTGCCCCTGCTCGAAGAAGATTTCCGACTACGGTGCGCACAATCAGCGCTCGCACGTCACCGTGAACTGCAAGACGCGCGGCTTCATCTGGATCGAGGAGCTGATTGACGTGGTCGAGCAACAGGCATCCTGTGAGCTGTACGGCCTGTTGAAACGGCCGGACGAGAAATACGTCACCGAGCGCGCCTACGACAACCCGAAATTCGTCGAGGACATGGTGCGCGACATCGCGGTGAAACTGAACGCCGACGAGCGCATCCGCGCCTACACCGTGGAATCCGAGAACTTCGAGTCCATCCACAACCATTCGGCCTATGCGATGGTCGAGAAGGACAAGGACCTGGAGCCGAAAGCGGTCAAGGTTTGAGGATGCGCAGACCGGGCTGACGCAGGAAGCCCGCCTGCAAATCAGAGCTTCCCTAGGCTTTTGCTTCCTTCTTTTTCGTACCGTCCACCCGTTCGCTCCGTGTCAGACGCTCGATCATGGCGCGCAGGAACATCTTGTGGAACTGCAACTGGCAGGGCATTGAAGCACGCTCGATGAGCGTGGCGTTGACGCGCAGCACGGTGACCACGCTGCGCGCGACGATGCTGGCGGTGCTGCGCGACTGCTCCAGATAGGCGGCTTCGCCGAAGCAATCACCTTCCCGCAGCAGGCCCACCGCGCGGCTGCCGCGCCGCACCTCGGCTTCGCCCGACACCACGATCACGAAGCAGTCGTCCAGTTCGCCTTCCACCAGGATGTTCTCGCCGGCACTGTAACTCTGCCAGCGGCTGGCTTGCAGCACTTCATAAATGTCGGGGTAGGAAAAGCGGCTGAAGAAAGTCAGCCCGCGCAGCATGTTGAAGCGTTCCTGCTCGGTGATTTCCTGCGACAGCTTGTCGAGCGTGCGCACCGCACGCGTGAGGTCCGTGGCGAATTCCAGGCCGCTGCGGTAACGCCGCGTCGGGTCCTTGTCCAGCGCCTTGCTGACGATGTCATCCAGCACGCTCGGCACGTCCGGCCGGATGCGGTGCAGCGGCGGCGGCGTGGCGTAGATGATCTGGTGCACCAGCCGCGACAGGTTGTCGCCGTAATACGGGCGTTTGCCGCACAGGAGCTCGTACATGACCACGCCCAGCGAATACAGGTCGGTCTGGATGCTGGACGGCTGCTGCCGCATCTGCTCCGGCGCCATGTAGCTCGGTGAGCCCACCAGACCCTTGAGCTGGCCGGCCTCGTTGCCGGCCATCTGCGCCACGCCGAAGTCCACGATACGCACGTCGCCGCCCGCGGTCATCATGATGTTGCCGGGCTTGATGTCGCGATGCACCAGCCCGTTCTTGTGTGCGTATTCGAGCGCCTTGGCGCACTTGAAAACGACTTCCACCACCTTGCGCACCGGCAGCAGGTTGTTGGGCCGGCAGAACACGGTGAGCGGATGCGCGCCACGCACGTATTCCATGACCACGAAACAGTGCCCGTCGTCCTCGCCGGCATCGTAGATCGGCAGGATGTTGGGATGCGTGAGCTTGCCGACCAGATAGGCTTCGTTGAAGAACAGCTTGCGCCGGGTGCGTGCTTCCTGCTCCGGCACGTTGGCATCGAGGTTGTAGAGCTTGAGCGCGACGTCCTTGCCGAGGAAGGAGTCGTGGCACAGGTACACCGTGCCGGTGGTACCCCGGCCCAGTTCGCGCGTGACCATGAATTTGCCCAGCTTGGCGGGTGTGTCCATGTCGGTGCGGTTGCCTTCAGGATTCGCCCGGTCCCAGCATACCAAGTCCCGGCGCAATCACCTATTCAGGAAATGTGCCGCCAATCCCAACAGGATGGCCGCCGCGATACCGGCCAGGGCATCGTCCAGCATGATGCCGAAGCCGCCCTTGACGCGCCGGTCCGCCAGCCGGATCGGCCAGGGTTTCCAGATGTCGAACAGCCGGAACAGCGCGAAGCCGGCCAGCATCCAGACCCAGCCGAACGGTGCCGCGATCATGCTGATGAAATAGCCGACGATTTCGTCCCACACCACGCCGGCGGGATCGGCGCTGCCCAGGCGGCGTGCGGTGTAGCCGCACAGCGCAATGCCGGCGAGAAATGCCAGCAGCGTGACCGCCGCATAGAACCCGATGCCTCCAAGCTGCACCAGCGCATACAGCGGCACCGCCACCAGCGTGCCGACCGTGCCCGGCGCGCGGGGCGACAGCCCGGCACCGAAACCGAAGGCCAGCAGATGCAGCGGATTGCGGAAGACCTCGCGTGCGCCGAACGGCTTCATGTCGCGTCCTTAGAAATGCCGGTATCCGGCGGGGGGATATTCATGCAACACGCCGTCGGCGTTCACGCCACGAAGGCCGGGAGCAGATTCAACGATGCCAATGCGCGTCATGGCGCAATCAAGCGCCTTGAAACGCGCTGCCGCCTCGGCCTGCCGTGCGGGTGGCAACGTGAAGCACAGCTCGTAATCGTCGCCGCCACCGAGTGCGAGTCCGAGCGCGTCCGCGCGCGGGTACAGGGCCAGCAATTCCGGCGACAGCGGGACAGCCGCCTCGTCCAGCCGCGCGCCGAGCGCGTGCGTTTCGAGAAGATGTCCCAGGTCCGCGAGCAGGCCGTCGGACACGTCAATCGCCGCGCTCGCGAGGCCGCGCAGTGCCAGGCCCGCGGCGATGCGTGGCCGCGGGAAACCGAAACGCTGCACGCAGGGATGTGACGGATCGAAGCCGCCCGATTGAATCAGCCTGAGCCCGGCAGCCGCATCGCCCGGATGGCCGGTCACATAGATGGCGTCCCCGGTTTCCGCGCCGGCACGCGTCAGCGCCTGTCCGGCGGGAACGAAACCGTGCACGGTGACGGCGATGTTGAGCGGGCCGCGCGCCAGGTTGCCGCCCACCAGCGCCACCTCGAACGCATGCGCGAGCTCCAGGAAACCGCGTGCAAACGCGGCCAGCCAAGCCTCGTCGGGCTGCGGCAGGGTCAGCGACATGAGCGCCCAGGCCGGTTGCGCACCCATGGCGGCAAGATCGCTGAGATTGACGGCGAGCGCGCGATGACCGACGGCGCGCGCGTCCAGCGAATCCGGGAAGTGCACGTCGGCCACCAGATTGTCGGTGCTGACGGCGAGTTCATGGCCGGGCGGTACGCGCAGCAGGGCCGCGTCGTCGCCGATGCCGAGTGTCACATCCCCGCGCGACACGCCGCCCGTCGCAAAGAAATGACGGATCAGCGCGAATTCATCCACGGCTGCTCAGCCGGAACGGGCGCGCACCTGTTTCTCCGGTGCGCGCAGACTGGCGGCGGCACGATCCAGCACCGCGTTGATGTACTTGTGGCTGTCTTCGGCGCCGAAATCGCGCGCCAGTTCCACCGCCTCATTCAGCACCACGCGGTACGGCACGTCCATCCGCGCGCGCAACTCGTAGGTACCCAGCAGCAGGATGGCGCGTTCGATGGGGTCGAGTTGCTCGGCGGGGCGATCCAGGTGCGGCTCGAAGGCCGCGGCCAGCTCCGCGTGTCCGGTGATGATGTTGTGCAGCAGGTCGTCGAAATAATCGAGATCGGTGCCGCGCGCTTCACGGCTCAGGCGCAACTGCGCGCCGATTTCCGCGGCCGCGTCCGTGCCCATCTGCCACTGGTACAGGCCCTGCATGGCAAGCCGGCGTGCGCGCGAACGGCCGCGCGCACCGTGATGAC
>DASSRV010000068.1:0-10022 GCA_035701605.1 Gammaproteobacteria bacterium | reverse complement strand
TATTACCACCGGCTCGGCACGCCGCAGAGCGCAGACAAGCTGATTTACGCGCGGCCCGATCTGCCGGAATGGATCATCGGCGGTGGCGTCAGCGAGGACGGACGCTATCTGTTCGTGTATCTCGGCAACGGCACCGCGGCGGAGAATGAACTTTATTACGCCGATCTCGGCGATGCCGCGCATCCGGACGTGACGGCAAAAACCCAGCCCCTGTTCACGAAGAACGATGCCGAATATTCACCCATCGGCAACCTCGGGTCCACGGTTTTTATGCAGACCACACGCGATGCGCCGAATCGTCGCGTGGTGTCGTTCAAGCTGGACGCCCCTGCGCACTGGACGACGGTGGTGCCGGAAAGCCGCAACGTGATCCTGGGCTCGCTGATGGCGGGCGGCGAGGTGGCAGTGCAGTATCTGGTGGACGCCAAGAGCGAAGTGAAACTGTTCGCGGCGGGCGGCAAGCCACTGGGCACGCTGGCGCTGCCGGGGATCGGCTCGGTGCGTGGCCTGAGCGGGCGCAACGACACGCCAGAGCTGTTTTACGGTTTCACGTCCTACCTGTATCCGACCACTGTCTATCACTACGATCTCAAGACCCACAAGACCTCGGTATTTTTCAAGCCGAAAGTGGATTTCGATCCGTCCGAATACGTGACGAAGCAGGTGTTCTACAAATCGAAAGACGGCACCCGCGTGCCGATGTTCATCACCGCGCGCCGCGACGTGAAGCTGAACGGCAAGAACCCCACCATTCTGTATGCCTACGGCGGCTTCGACATCAGCATCACGCCCTCGTTCTCGCCCATGCTGCCGGTGTGGCTGGAACTCGGCGGTGTGTACGCGGTGGCGAACATCCGTGGCGGTGGCGAGTACGGCGCGGCCTGGCACAAGGCCGGCATGCTGTCGCACAAACAGAACGTATTTGACGATTTCGCCTATGCCGCGAAATACCTGATTGCGCAGCATTACACTTCGACGCCGCATCTCGGCATCCAAGGCTATTCCAACGGCGGACTGCTGGTGGGTGCGAGCATTACCGAGCATCCGGAGTTGTTTGGTGCGGCCTACGGCGGGGCAGGCGTCATGGATATGCTGCGCTACCAGAAATTTTCCGGCGGCGCGTTGTGGGCGCCGGAATACGGCAGCTCGGACGATCCCAAGGCGTTCAAGTGGCTGATCAAGTTCTCGCCGGTACAGAACGTGAAGGTGGGAACCTGTTATCCGCCCACCATCATCACCACCGCGGACCACGACGACCGCGTGGTGCCGAGCCATTCCTACAAGTTTGCCGCGCGCTTGCAGCATGCCCAGCGTTGCGACAATCCGGTCCTGATCCGGGTGGCGACCCAGACCAGCCATGGGTACATGCCGACCGACAAGCGGATCGCGCAGACCGCGGACGTGTGGGCGTTCATGGCATACAACCTGGGCATCAAATCCGCACCGGATTCTGCGCACTAGCGCGTTGCTGTTGCAGAGAAGGTTGACGTCATACCGGCGAACGCCGGGGTGACAAAGCCCCGTCATTCCGGCCATGGATTGGCCGGAATCCAGTGCCATGGATGGTAAGCTTGAAACGAGAACAAACAGCATCACGAACGTGCCAATTATGGGTCAGGCTGGTTTTTCTCCTTGAATAACACAAGGCTGTATGAGCTCGATTTACGATTTCGAAGTCACCACGCTGGACGGTGCGCAGGAAACCCTGGAGCGTTACCGGGGTCAGGTGCTGTTGATCGTGAACGTAGCCAGCCGTTGCGGTTTTACGCCGCAATATGCCGGGCTGGAAGCGCTGTATCGCCAGTACCGCGAACGCGGGTTTGCGGTACTGGGATTTCCCTGCAACCAGTTCGGCCATCAGGAGCCGGGCAACAGTGCGGAAATCCGCCAGTTCTGTACGCTCAATTACGCGGTGAGCTTCCCGATGTACGCCAGGATCGAGGTCAACGGCGCCAACGCCCATCCACTGTACAGGTTCCTCAAGACCGAGCGGCGCGGCATCCTCGGCACCAGCGGCATCAAATGGAATTTCACCAAGTTTCTGGTGGGGCGTGACGGTCGCGTGCTGAAACGCTATTCCACGCGCACGGAACCTGCGCGCATCGGTGCGATGCTGGACAGGCTCGCATAAGACGAGGGCGCCGCATTGCGCGGCGCCCTCTGGTTTGCCGGTTCCCTGGCGGATCAGTAGAAAGGATACCCCGGGAGATAAGACATGATGATGTAACTCCCGAGTGACTGTGGAATGCTTAGCACGTATAACTGAGCCGCGTTCGGATCAATCGCGATGATCGAATCGCCGCCCGGCTGCGAAACATCGCCAAAGCTGGTTGGATTCCAGCCAAAAGCTGTCAGCGAGCAAGCGTCACTCGGTAAACCACTGATCGGAGTCTGGCTGAACGTGGCAGGGTCAATTGCCACCAAGGTACCTCCACTACAACTATCCGTATCTGTTGGAGTAAAGAGATACACTACCAGACGGTCAATAAGCGGGTTGTCGCCGAGATGGAATCCCCCCCAGATATCTTTAGCTATTTGTGAACCGGTATAAGTTGCGACACTGGTGCCGTCGCCATCACGAACGAGTACCGAGTAGAGGAGGGAGCCGGAATCCGAAACCTGATAGTCGGTTATCCAGACATGACCATTGATGATGTAGTACGCAAAAAGAGATGTGTTTGCGTCTCCAGCAGCCAGCACTACCGGGACCTGATCAGGCGGGCCATTTTCAGCGATGCCGATTATGCGAGTGCCGCCATCGGTCGACGAGTAATCGTTGACGATGACATGGCCGGCTGATACATCTTCGGATGATAAAGCACCACATTCAGTGCCGGATGCATCATCATAAAGTGAAGTCGCGCCTCCGCTGTCAATATTGGCATGATAGATGCTGTATCCTGAGTTGGTTGGCTCGGCAAATGCCAGGAAATCATTGCCGGCATCAATTACCGCGCTACCGCCCTGAAGGAGCACACAGACCGAGTTGATAGCGTAGTTGTAACTGCCAACGGTACTCGCCCCGCTGGCCGTCACGCGATAAACCGTGTCGGTAATTGTGCTGCCCGATGTGGAGGATACCAGTACGAACAGAATTGTCCCGTGACTTGCAATCACAGAAACGCGGTCGTTGGGAGTCAGGCCCGTTATGAGAGTGGACTGAAAGTTGAAACCGGCATCGTCGAGTTCAATACTGGAGCCGCTATTGACCAACCAACCCTGGAAACTTCCATCCGACAAGGTTGCAAAGGCGCCCAGCACATTCCAGCCGTTCGGTTCAATGATCGGGGGAGTGTGTTTGTTGGCGCTGACCGGAATCAGCCAGGTTTGTGTACCGACACCTGTAGCGCAGTCGCCGCTGCCGGAAGGAATGACGCGAGCCACCAGGTACGAAGTCGCCTTTCGGTAGGATTGACCGTCGAGTGCCCCCAGATAACAGAGTTGCGTGTAGCTCCCGCTGGAAAACTGCCTGGGGGGGCGGGGGGTCTTGAGATTCTCGGAATAGAGATGGCCGCCCTGGCCATAGACCATGAATCGCGGCGCCACGCGTACCGCCTCCTGTTTGCCAGTGTCGTATTTCCAGGTGGCGAATATCGCGGAATTGACCGCAACAGTGCTGCCATCGAGTGGCATACTGGTGATCTGGATCATGGGATCGGTTGGGTTTTGCGCATCTACCAGCCAGATTCCTCGGTAGTTGCCGGGGCCTTCATAAATGGAGATGGGTTGGTAATAAGGCCTGGGATTGGCGAACTTGTTTTTGGCGGCGGCGGTTTGAGTGCAAAACAACGCCGCCAGTATCACGGTTACGCATGTGCCTGAAAGTCTGGAAATGTTCATGACTGATCCTCCATGTTGATCAGGTATCTGATGTTGTGAATGCCGGAAGTCACGTCTGACACCGGCGTGCCGATGCGTTGCGCGGTCTTCCAGATTCAAACTGCCGGGGAAGCGACTAAATTTGTGACTTTATTCTCTAAGCCGGCAGAGTTTAAGCATAGTTACTGACCGGTTGATTGCAAGAAACATTTCAGAAATATTCAATGGCTTTGGATGAATGTTACAGAAGCAGAGTTGCCATAATGACGGGTGCAGCCTGCACCATTGTCGTGCTGGCCAGCTTGCTGCTCAACTGGATCGTCAGGCGAGTCATTTACGAAAATAGATGTTGCGTGCGTGTACGTAGCAGTGAGACGGAGAGCAATATCGCCGTACCGGCGCGAGCGTTCCGCTCATTCCGGTACGACGCGAGCTTGCCGATGCGCGTCAGGTTTCAGACAAGCCGTATGGATTGGCTGTTCAGGGAGGGCGTGCTCAATTGCCGCGGCTTTCGCGTTTGGCTTTTTTCTCGGCGCGCTTTTCCTTGAGGCTCTTGGACGCTTTTTTCTTGTCCTCTTTCTTTCGATCCATGCCTTTGCTCATGACCGTGACTCCGGGTGGTTGCGGGACAGGATTCCGCCGGCCATGATGATAGCCCGAGTCCGCACCATGACCGCAAGCCCCGGAACGACATGCCTGACCCGCAAACACCTTATTACGTGTACCTGCTGGAGTGCCGCGGCGGACGCCTGTATGCCGGCATCACCACGGACGTGACACGGCGCCTGCGGGAACATGGCGCGGCCGGCCGGCGCGGGGCACGCTTCACGCGCGCCCATCCGCCGGCCCGTCTCCTGGCGACGCAGGCGGTGGCGGGCCGTTCCGAAGCCCTGAAACTGGAAGCGGAACTGAAGCGGTTGTCCCGGTCCGCAAAACTGCAATGGGCGGCAAATCACGCGGTAGCATAGGCGGACACCGATCCCGGCACAGGAGCGCATCATGCCCGCGGCACTCAAGCAAACCACCCGAACCCGTTCCGGCAAGAAACGCCTCTCTGTCAGTCGCAGCCGGCGCGGCCTGGATGCCGCCGACATCGTGTTGGCTGCCGACGATGCGGCACTGGCCGGTCTCTCCGAACAGGTGAGGAAGGCGGGTGGCGCGACCATCGGTGCTTACCGCGAGCCGCTCTCGGGCCGACCGGTACTGCTCGCGACCGTGCCGATTGCGGCGGTGCAGCCGACGCCGTTTCAGCGTGATCTGTCGCCCACGCACACCAAACGGCTGGCGCAGAAAATCGAGGAAAGCGGTTCATTCCTGGATCCCATCATCGTGGTGCGCGGCGAGGACGGGCTTTTGTGGACACCCAATGGACGTCATAGGCTTGCGGCCGCCAAGGTGCTGGGCCTGAAGCTCATCAGCGCCCTGGTGTCGCCGGACGAACAGCTCGCGTTCCGCATTCTCGCGCTCAATACCGAGAAGGCGCACAACCTCAAGGACCGCGCGCTGGAAGTGATCCGCATGGCGCGCAATCTCGCCAAACGCAAACCGCGCGCAAAGGAAAATGAATTCAGTGCCGAGTTCGAAGCGCCGGAATTCCTCACGCTCGGCATCCTGTATGCGGAAGACAAGCGTTTTGCCGGCGGTGCCTACAGTTCGTTCCTGAAGAAGGTGGACCGCTTCGGCGCGCGTACTTTGCCCGCGAGCCTGCGGCAGCGCGAAGCCTACGCGGCGCGCCTGCGGCAGATTGACGCCGAGGTGAAGAAGATCGTGGCGAAACTGCAAGCGCGCGGCTTCAAGTCGCCGTACCTGCGCGCCTACGTGGTGGCGCGCATCAACCCGGTGCGCTGGGTGCGGCTGAAGAAGGGCGATACCAAACCGCCCATGGAAATGGCCGCGGCCCTGACGCGCATGGCGGCTGCCGCGCGAGGTTTCGATGTCGCGTCGGTGAAGGCAGGCGATCTCGCGCTTGTCGCCGCCATGTCGTCGGAGTGAGCGGGTATCC
The DNA here is from genome assembly GCA_035701605.1 of Gammaproteobacteria bacterium. GTDB lineage: Bacteria > Pseudomonadota > Gammaproteobacteria > Natronospirales > REEB76 > DASSKW01. Next base: position 4,201 of record DASSRV010000068.1, on the reverse strand, counting down.
GCTCAAGCGCTGAGCGGAGTCATTCGGCCGTGGCCGATTCGATGATGCGGGCGAGATCCTCGGGCGGCGGGCTGCTTTGCAGCACGTACACCTGTCCGCGCCGATCCTTCCACACCAGGCCGGGCGTGCCCTGAATGCCGAAGTCGCGTGCCAGCCTGCCATTCATGCCGAGTTTCAGGCGCATGGAGAAATCCAGATGACGCAGTGCGCGGATGCCGCCGCCCCGGTCACCGTCCGGGTTCTTGCCCCAGTCGCGTTCGTTCTTGCGCAGCGCCTGTAGCGGGTCATCCGCTTCCAGGATCGCGGCCGCCTTGGTCGGGCTGGTGCGGGTGATGAAGCCGACCAGAATGAAACGTACCTGCACGCGCTGTTTCCGGTAGCGTGATTGCAGGTTTTCCCACAGCCGATGGCAATAGCCGCAGTTCGGATCGAAGAATACGTACAGCACGTGGCGGGGCTGTGCCGCACCGTCCGCGATCCAGGCGGCGGTGGCAAGCCGCGGCCACTGGGCCTGCATCATGGCCTGGCTGGGCATGCCCTGAGCGCCGGCAAGTGCCGGCAGGAGCGACAGCGAAACCAGGGCGGCGCCCAGTCCCCGGCGCAATGTCCTCAGTGCATGTTGCATGGAATCCTCCGCATAAGGCCGCTCATGGTAGCGCAGGGCCGGCCGTGATACCGGATATTTCGCGGTCACGCTTGTTGCTATAGTGTGGGGAATCCCTGCCATGAGGTTCTGTCATGAAGCGCGTCCTGCTGCTTGCCGGTCTTCTGTGTGGTGTCTTGGTCGTGCCGGTGTGGGCAAGCCCTGCGCCGGGTTTTCAGCTAGAGGACCTGCAGAAGCTGGTGGACCTCGGCGAACCGCAGATCTCGCCGGACGGCCGGGCAATCGCGCTGGTGGTGTCGCGCCCGGACTGGAAAACCGACAAGGACAAATCCGGGATTGAGCTGGTGGACGCGGCGAGCGGCGCAGTGCGCGTGCTGACCCACGACCGCGAGGGACTGGGTTCGCTGCACTGGTCGCCGGACGGCACGCGGCTGGCCTTCATCGCCAAGGATGCCGACACCAAGCAGGGTCAGATTTACGTCATGCCCATGAACGGCGGGGATGCACAACGCATCACCGACAACAAACAGGGTGTGGATGTATTCAGTTGGAGCCCGGACGGCAAGTGGATTGCGTTCGTCAGCCAGGATCCGCCCGTCAATGAAAAGGCCATCAAGGAACACAACGATGTGTTCGAGGTCACGGACGGCAATTTCCAGATGCGTGCCGCGGAGGCACCCTGGCATTTGTGGATGGTGGCGAGCACGGGCGGGAAGGCAAAACGCCTGACCGAAGGCACGTTCAGCCTCGACACCGATCAGGGCGGCGCCACGTCGCCGTCCTGGAGCGCGGACGGCAAGCGCATTGCGTTCACGAAATTCCCCAACGCCTACTGGGGACCGTCGTTCCATTCCGTGATCGCGGAAGTCGGCATCGAGGGCGGCAAGCCGCGGGTCCTGGTTCCGGATGAAACTTCTGCGGCCTTCATGTTTGCGCCACAAGGCGGGGCGGGCGCGTTCCTGCGTCCGCGCGGCGGCGACCAGAACAACGGCTATGCCGTGTACGTGACGCAGGGCGGCAGCACCCGCGATGTCACTGCCGCACTGGCGCGCAACTTCGACAGTTTCGTCTGGCTGCCGCGCGGGCAGCATCTGTTGCTGGGCGGCGAATTCGGCACGCACTCGGTCCTGTGGGAGCAGCCCCTGCACGGCAAGGCGCGGCAGCTTGATCTTGGTGCGATTGAAGTGAATTCCGCGCCCAGCGTGTCGCCGCGGGGTGTGATTGCGTTCACCGCCAGCACGGCGACGCACCCGGACGAACTGTACGTGATGGATTCCGCGTCCTCACGGCCGCGACGGCTGACCGATTTCAATGCCTTCGTGGACAAGCTGGCGCTCGGCCGCACGGAAAGCCTGCACTGGCAGGCCGACGGCTTCAATGAGGACGGCGTGCTGACATACCCGACCGATTACGTGCGCGGCCACAAATACCCGCTGGTGCTGGTGATTCACGGTGGACCGGAAGGCGCATCCGGCGTGCATTTCTCGCCCTTGCCGCAACTGCTGGCAGCGGCCGGCTTTCTGGTGTTCCAGCCCAACTACCGCGGCAGCATCAACCTGGGCGATGCGTACCAGCATGCGATTTATCGCGACACCGGCGCGGGACCGGGGCGCGACGTTATGGCAGGACTCGCGGCGGTCGGGAAGCTGGGCATCGTGGATGAAAGCCGCATCGGCGTGTCCGGCTGGTCCTATGGCGGCTACATGACCGCCTGGCTGACCGGGCATTACCAGAACTGGAAGGCCGCGGTGGCGGGCGCCGCGCTCACCGACTGGGTGATGGACTACACCATCGCCTATTACCAGGCCGGTGATCTGTATTTCTTCGGCGGTTCGCCCTGGAGCAAGGAATACCGGGATATCTGGCGCGAACAGTCGCCCATCCGGTACGCGCACAATGTGACCGCGCCCACGCTCATCATGGGCGACGTGGGCGATCCCAACGTGCCCCTGGTGAACAGCTATGAGTGGTATCACGCACTGCGCGACCACGGCGTGGAAGTGCGGTTCTTCGCCTATCCCGCAGACAGCCATTTCCCGCACGACATCGTGCGCACCACCGACGTGTACCGGCGCTGGGTGGACTGGATGAAGACGCATCTGAAATGAGGGTTTATCCGCCGCGGGGCAGGGGCGCGGTCGCGGCGGCCGGCTGATATGATAACGAACGATTGTCACGGGGTGGTCTGATGCTGGGCTGGTTCAAGTCGCTGTTTTCCGGCAAGCCGCATGAGCCGGCGCATGACCGCACGCTGGTGCGCGCCATTGCGGCCGGTATCCGTACCCGCACCGCTGCCAGCAAACGCAACCGCGTGCTGCATGCCTATGTGAAGTCCCGCAGTCCCAGCGTGGCCGGCACGCGCGCCATGGTGGCGGGCGGGGTCCCGGTGGATGCCATCAATCACGATGGCGACACGCCGTTCCTGATTGCGGTGCGCGGCGGCAAGGAATCCCTGGCGCGCACGCTGGCGGAACTCGGCGCAAACGTGAATCAGGCCAATCACCGCGACCGCACGGCGCTGCACGAGGCCGCGGAGCGCGGCACGCTCAATCTGGTGAAGCTGTGCCTGACCTACCGCGCACGTCTGGAAACGCAGGACAAGCTCGGCAACACCCCGCTGCACCTGGCGGCGGCACAGGCCCACAGCGCGGTGGTGGAATTCCTGATCCGTTCCGGCGCACGCCCGGACCTCACCAACCAGGCCAGCCAGACCGCGTTCGCGATGGCACCGGAGACCCTGCGCCGGCAGATGACGACGTGGTGGCTGGAAACCACCAGCCGCATGTTGGCGAGGAAGCACCAGCCGCCCTTGCGCAGATAAGCGTATCGCCGCGGCGGATGCGGCCTAGAGCCAGCCGATCTTGCGGAAGCGCCGGAACAGGAAGAAATCCACCACGCCCATCACGGCCAGTGCCAGCGGGTAGCCGAAACTCCATTTCAGTTCCGGCATGAATTCGAAGTTCATGCCGTAAACGCCGACCACCAGTGTCGGTACCGCAATCAGGGCCGCGTAGGCGGCCAGTTTCTTGGTGGTCTCGTTTTCCTGCAACGCGATCATGGACAGGTTGACCGAAAGCGCGGTCACCACCATGTCGCGCGTGGAATCAATGGTCTGGTTGAGCCGCACCAGGTGGTCGTAGATGTCGCGGAAGTAGGCACCCATGCCGCCGCACACCATCGGCACGCGGCCGCCGTACAGTTTGCCGACCGCTTCCAGCAGCGGGCCGGTGGCGTGCTTCAGCACCATCAGCTTCTGCTTCAGGCCATACAGCGCCTCGATGTTGGCGCGCGCGTCGGCACCGGCAAAGATGCGGGCCTCGATGTCGTCCAGCTCGTTCTCCAGCGCATCCAGCACCGGGAAATAGCGGTCCACCACTTCGTCCATGAGCGCATAGAACACGTACCCGGAGCCGTGCTTCAGCAGCTCCGGCTCGCGTTCGCAGCGCGCGCGCACCGCGGAAAAGCCTTTCTTGTAGTGATTGCGGATGGAGAGTACGTAATTTGCACCGACGAAGATGTCGAGTTCGCCGACCTGCAATTCAGCGCCGGCCGGCTCGATCACGTGCAATACGATGAACAGCGAGTCGCCGTATTCCT
>DASSRV010000067.1:0-3769 GCA_035701605.1 Gammaproteobacteria bacterium | reverse complement strand
CTACACGCCGAACGGCATGCGGGAGACCGTTGCCGCGCGTGCGCTTGCAGCGGCGGAAGTGAAGGCGGTTGTCCGGGATTTTGTGCAGGCGGCAGGGCAGGCCATGCGCGCCGGATTCGACGGCGTGGAAATCCACGGCGCCAACGGCTACCTCATCGAGCAGTTCCTGCGCGACAGCGTCAATCGCCGCGACGACGAATACGGCGGCAGCATCGCCAACCGTTCGCGCTTCCTGTTCGACGTGGTGGGCGAAATCGCCGATGCCATCGGCAGTGAACGGGTGGGCCTGCGCTTGTCGCCGGCAAACACCGGTTACCTGCCGGCGGATTCCGACACCCGCGCACTCTACGATTTCGTGATCGGTGCGCTGTCGAGTTTCAATCTTGCCTACCTGCACCTGCGTGCGGCGGCCGACGACGTGTCCGGTATTCCCAACATGGTGCCGGACGTGATTGGCCATTTCCGCGGCGTGTATCAGGGCACGCTGATCGCGAACACCGGTTACGACCGCGAGCGTGGCAACGCGCTCATCGCGGCCGGAGGCGCGGATCTCGTGGCCTACGGCGTGCCGTTCATTTCCAACCCGGATCTGGTCGAGCGCTTCAGGACTGGTGCGGCGCTTGCCGAAGCCGACCGCGCCACGTTCTACAGCGGTGGCGCACGCGGTTACACGGATTACCCGGCATTTCAGGCGCAAGCCGCCTGAGCAGCTTTCTCAACCCAACGCAGGAGACAGCAACATGAAACTGTACTATTCCCCCGGCGCCTGCTCACTGGCCCCGCACATCGTGCTGAACGAACTCGGTTTGCCCTATGAAGCCGTGCAAGTGGACACCAAGAGCCACACGCTGGCTGCAAACGGCGCGGATTATTTCGCCATCAATCCGAAAGGCTATGTGCCCGCCATCGAGCTGGACGATGGTTCCTTGCTGACGGAAGGGGTCGCGATCCTGCAATACCTCGCGGATCTCAAGCCTGAAGCGGGTCTGCTGGCGAAACCGGGCAGCATGGAGCGTCTGCACACGATAGAGTGGCTGACTTTCATCAGCAGCGAACTGCACAAGAGCTTCAGTCCGCTGTGGAATGCGGCCATGCCGGAGGCGGCAAAACAGATTTTTCTGGACAAGCTGAAGACGCGTTTCGCACTGCTGGAGAAGCACCTTGCCGGCAATGCGTTCCTGATGGGCAGTCGGTTCACGGTAGCGGACGCCTATGCCTACACGATCCTGAACTGGAGCGCGATCCTGAAAATTGACATGCACCCATGGCCGGCCGTGCAGGCCTACCTGCAACGCGTGGCCGAGCGCGTCAAGGTGCGTGAAACCCGCCAGGCCGAGAAGCTCGCGGCCTGACGCAAGGTCCCCGAAGCGCGCTCCCCGCGCGCGAACCGGCGCCTCTCCCTGGGCGTCGGCCGGACGTTCCCCCAAGCGTCCGGGTGCTTGCCGGCGTGCCGCTGTCCCCGCGGCACGCCGGTTTTTTGTTGCGAGACAACACCGGCATCTTGGGCCCGTTTGATTTACGATTAGGCCGGACCACAACTCGATGGAGGTTGCACATGCGTCGCATACTGACCGGTTTGATGATTGCCCTGTCGGCGACGATGCTGGGCACGCAGGCTGCGCCCGCGGAACAGGACGCGCACCCGATTGCCATCGTGATCCACGGTGGCGCCGGCACCATCCTGAAACAGGACATGACGCCGGCGGTGGAGAAGCAGTATCGCGCGGCTCTGAAGCAGGCGCTGGAAGCCGGCCACGCGGTGCTGGCGAAAGGGGGTCACAGCCTGGATGCGGTGCAGGCCGCCATCGAGGTCATGGAGGATTCGCCGCTGTTCAACGCCGGCAAGGGCGCGGTGTTCGCGCACAACGGCAAGAACGAGATGGATGCCGCAATCATGGACGGCGCCACGCTCAAGGCTGGCAGCGTGGCGGACGTGCAGCACATCAGGAATCCCATCGCGCTGGCACGGCTGGTCATGGAGAAAACCCCGCACGTGCTGCTCATCGGGCAGGGCGCCGAGGATTTCGCGGTGAGCCAGGGCATGAAACTGATGCCGGCCAGTTATTTCTTCACGCAGCGGCGCTGGGACGCGCTGCAACGCGCACTCAAGGCAGACAAGACAAAGGCGCAAGCCGTGCAGGAGCATTATCCCGGCACGCACGCGCACGGCTTCGGTACGGTGGGCGCGGTGGCGCTGGATCGTTACGGCGACATCGCGGCCGGCACGTCCACCGGTGGACTCACCAACAAGATGAACGGCCGGGTCGGCGATTCCCCCATCATCGGTGCCGGCACCTACGCCAACAATCTGACCTGCGGCGAGTCCGGCACCGGCACCGGCGAATACTACATGCGTCTCAATCTGACCAAGGACGTGTCGGATCTGATGCAGTACAAGGGCTGGAGCCTGAAACAGGCAGTGGATTACGAGATTCATCACAAGCTGGTGAAACTGGGCGGTGAGAACAGCGGCGGGCTGATCGCGCTGGACCGCAAGGGCGAGATCGCAACCGCGTTCAACACGGCCGGCATGTACCGCGGCTGGATTGATACGCAGGGCCACGAAACCGTGATGATCTTCAAGGATGAATGAACATGCCGTTCAGCATTCTGGTGCACGGTGGCGCAGGCGAGATTGATCCCGCGAGTTTGCCGGAACGCCTGGCCGGCTGTCGCAAGGCGGCGGATGCGGGCTACGCGATATTGAAACGCGGCGGCAGCGCCGTGGATGCGGTCGAGGCCGCCGTGACGGTGCTGGAAGACGATCCGCTGTTCAATGCCGGCACCGGCTCGACCCTGAATGTGCTTGGCCGTGTCGAGACCGATGCCGCGATCATGGACGGCGCCAACCTGCGCGCCGGCGCGGTGGCGGCGATCAGCGGCGTGCGCAATCCGGTGAAGCTGGCGCGTGCTGTCATGCAGCACACGACGCACGTGCTCATGACCGGCGACGGTGCCACGCAGCTCGCACGCGAACACGGCATCGAATTGTGCGACCCGGAGAGCCTGATCGTGCCGGCGCAACGCGAACACTGGAAACGCAAGTACGGCACGGTCGGCGCGGTGGCACGCGACCGGGAAGGGCGGTTGGCGGCGGCCACCTCGACTGGAGGCATGTTCGACAAGCTGCCCGGGCGCATTGGCGACACGCCGCTGATCGGTTGCGGCACCTATGCCGATGCGCGCGCCGCGGTGTCCTGCACCGGTCATGGCGAGGACATTATCCGCACCACGCTGGCGCGCAACGCGGCCTATCTGCTACAGGAAGCCGGCGATGCAAGCAGTGCGGCAGATCTCGCGATGCGTCACTTTGCCGACGCGAGCGGCAGTGAGGCCGGGTTGATCATGGTGGAACGCGACGGCCGGCTCGGCTTCGCACGCAATACCTTGCACATGCTGGTGTGCGGACTGGACTCCGAAGGCGGCGTGATCTCGGAAGCCTGATGCGCGTCAGTGCGCGTCGAGTGCCGCATGCAGGAAGGCAAGGCATTCGCGCCAGGCCGGCTTGGCGGCCGCCGGCGCGTAATTGGCGCGCTCCTCGCACAGAAAGGCGTGACCGGCGCCGGGATAGACCGCCAGGGCATAGCGTTTCTTGAGCGTGGAGAGCTGCTCCGCGATGCGCGCGTGTTCGGCGGGCGAGATGCCCGGATCGTCGGCACCGTAACCGAGATAGACCGGGGCTTTCATGTGTGAGGCGAGATGGATCGGTGGCGTGCGCCCGAAACGGTCTGTCTTGCCTTCCGCCGCGATACCGCTGCCATAGAAACAC
>DASSRV010000066.1:0-3347 GCA_035701605.1 Gammaproteobacteria bacterium | reverse complement strand
TGCGCGAAGCCACGCCGCAGAACATCATGGCGGTGACGCGTGACAACGTGCAGCAGTATTACCAGTCCGTGTTCCGCCCCGACATGACCACCATCGTGGTCATCGGCAAGGTCACGCCGGAAACCGCACGTGCCACGATTGAAAAATATTTCGGGGCATGGAAAGCCAGCGGACCGAAGCCGGACGTGGACCTGCCCGCAGTGCCTGCCAGCAAACCGTCCAAAGCCGTGGTGCCGGACAGGAGCCGGGTGCAGGACAATGTCGGCCTGTCCGAGACGCTGGGCGTGACCCTGCACAGCCCGGATCGCTTTGCGCTGGAACTCGGCAACGAAGTCCTGAGCGGCGGGCTGTTTGCAAACCGGCTGTACCAGGACCTGCGGGTGAAAAGCGGCCTGGTGTACAACGTCAGCTCGGAGTTCAGCCTGACCCGTACCCGTGGCCAGTTCACGGTCAGCTACGGCAGCGATCCGGACAAGGTCAGCCGCGCCAGCGCGCTGGTGGTCAGGAACCTCAAGGCCATGCAGAGCGCGCCGGTGACGGATACGGAACTCGAGCGTGCCAAGGCCTCGCTGCTGCGCCAGATTCCGCTCAATGAATCCAGCATCGGCCGCATCGGCAACAGCCTGCTGTATTACGCCATGAACGGGCTGCCGCTGGACGAGCCTCAGGTCGCCGGCCGGCATTACCTGTCGCTCACGGCGCAGGACGTACAGACGGCTTACCGGAAATGGCTGCGTCCGGCGGACCTGGTGCAGATCGTGCAGGGGCCGACGCCAAACTAAAACGTATCTCAAAATTATCCAACCGTTCGTGTTGAGCCCTTCGACAAGCTCAGGACAGGCGAAGTCGAAACACATAAAAATCATAGGTTTAGTCCCCTTCGACTCCGCGCCTGTGGCGCTACGCTCAGGGCGAACGGGATTTTGAGGTAAGTTCTAGAAACAGCTCCGCCAAAACGGGAGCACTGCCGCCATCAGCACGGCATCACGGCCGACCCTTTGGGGCCGGCCGTTTTTATGTGCATCGGCCCTTGAAATCCATTGACACATCCGGCACGCGGGGCTAGCATCCGCGCCGGTCTTGCAACCGGAGGACGCCCAGTGGGCAGTTGCAGTAGTTGTTGTAAACGTCTGTCAGGAACGGCTCTGTCCGGTTTCGCGTCCCCCGTCTGATTGAATCACGCGCGGGATGCGTGCTGGCAGGCATGAATCGGATACTACCCGCGCGGTCACCGGTCCTTCTCCCGGCTCCACCGCATCGTATGTGAACGGTGTTCCTGATTCCTGATCGGGATCAAGGGTTCGGCTGTGGAACTGAAAATCGTCGGTAATCTGCTGCGTGTGAGCGGGCTGGGCCGTGCCGGTCAGTCGAGCGCTGCGCGTGCCGCTGGACGGGTCGCGGCGCGCTTGCTGGAAGTCAGCCGCATGGGCGCGGAAGAGGCGCTCGGCGAACTCGACACCGGCATCCAGGGCCTGCTCGAATCCGAGGCCGGCGCCCGGCTCGGGGAACACGGCCACAATACCGTCGTCAGCGAGCACAAGCCCGGATTCCTGCGCCAGTTGTTGCGGCGGCTGGCCAATCCACTGAATCTGCTGCTCCTGATCCTGTCCGGCATGGCGCTGTTCATCGGCGATCTGGATGCGGCGCTGATCGTTTTCAGCATGGTGGTGGTCTCCGTGGGACTGTCCTGGTTCCAGGAATCCCGTTCCAACCATGCCGCCGAGAAGCTCAATCAGATGGTGGAAACCACCATTGAAGTGTTGCGCCGCGAGGAACTGGAGCCCCCCGAGGAGGACCCCTCCGGCGAAGACGATCCGGAAGCGGGGTCGCGGCCGCTGACGCGCGCGGTGCGCAAACAGGTGCCGCTGGATGAGCTGGTGCCGGGCGATCTGGTACAGCTTTCGGCGGGCGACATGATTCCCGCGGACCTGCGGTTGCTGTCCGCCAAGGATCTGTTCATCAATCAGTCCGCGCTCACCGGCGAATCCATGCCGGTGGAAAAAATCGCCGTGGTGCCCGACACAATCAACGGCAATCCGCTCGACACCGACAACCTGTGCTTCATGGGCACGGACGTGGTGAGCGGCACCGCCATCGCACTGGTCGTGGCGACCGGTCACAACACCTACTTCGGTTCGCTGGCCCGCAGCCTGGGCGAGACCCGCGTACAGACCAGTTTTGATCGCGGTATTCACCGGTTCACCTGGCTCATGATCCGCTTCATGCTGGTCATGGCGCCGCTGGTGTTTCTGATCAATGGACTGACCAAGGGCGACTGGCTGGAAGCCTTCCTGTTCGCGCTGTCGGTGGCGGTGGGACTGACTCCGGAGATGCTGCCGGTGATCGTGACCACCAATCTCGCCAAGGGCGCGCTCGCCATGTCGCGGAAGAAGGTGATCGTCAAGCGCCTCAACTCGATCCAGAATTTCGGCGCCATGGACATCCTGTGCACCGACAAGACCGGCACCCTGACCCAGGACAAGGTGTTCCTGGAAAAGCACGTGGATATTCACGGCAACGACAATGAACGGGTCCTGGAGCTGGCCTACCTGAACAGCTACTACCAGTCCGGACTGCGCAACCTGCTGGATGTCGCGGTGCTGGAAAAAGCCGAGGTCCATGCCAGCCTCAATCCGGAACAGGATTACCGCAAGGTGGACGAGATTCCGTTCGATTTCCAGCGTCGCCGCATGTCGGTCGTGGTGGAAGAAGAGCATGAACGCCATGTGCTGATCTGCAAGGGTGCGGTGGAAGAGATCTTCAGCATCTGTTCATACAGCGAGGTTGGCGACGAACGCCAGCCTCTGACCATGGAAGACTACGACCGGTTGCGCGAAGTCACGCAGGCGTTCAATGCCGACGGTTTCCGCGTCATCGCGGTGGCGTACCGGGAAATTGCGGAGCCGCGTCGTTACTATTCCCGAAGTGACGAATCCGATCTGATCCTGGTCGGTTACATCGCGTTCCTGGACCCGCCCAAGGAGAGCACCGCCGACGCCATTGCCATGCTCCGCGAGCATGGAGTACGCGTGAAAGTGCTGACCGGCGACAACGATGCGGTAACGCGCAAGATCTGCTCGCAGGTCGGCATCGAAGTGGACCGCATTGTGCTGGGCGACGAACTGGAGCGCATGAGCGATGCCAGTCTGGCGCTGGCGGCCGAGGAAGTGGACGTATTCGCCAAGTTGTCGCCGGACCAGAAGGCGCGCGTGATCGGCGCGCTGCACGCGCGCGGACACGTGGTGGGTTTCCTCGGCGACGGCATCAATGACGGCCCGGCGCTCAAGGCATCGGATGTCGGTATTTCAGTGGACACGGCGGTGGACATCGCCAAGGAATCGGCCGAT
>DASSRV010000065.1:0-4530 GCA_035701605.1 Gammaproteobacteria bacterium | reverse complement strand
ACAGATCCTTGTCCATGGCCTCGCCCGGATGAATCTTGTTCTGGATGCCGTCGAGGCCGGCCAGCATCATGGCGCTGAACGCGAAATAGGGATTGGCGCTGGAATCCGGGAACCGCACTTCAATGCGGCGTGCCTTCGGATTTGACACGTAGGGAATGCGGATCGAAGCCGAGCGGTTGCGCGCGGAATAAGCCAGCATCACCGGCGCCTCGAAATGCGGGACCAGGCGCTTGTAGCTATTGGTGCTGGCATTGGTGAAGGCATTCAGGGCGCGCGCGTGCTTGATGATGCCGCCGATGTAGTACAGCGCGGTTTCCGACAGGCCGCCGTACAGGTTGCCGCTGAACAGGTTCTTGCCGTCCTTGGCCAGCGACTGGTGCACGTGCATGCCGCTGCCGTTGTCGCCCACCAGCGGCTTGGGCATGAAGGTCGCCGTTTTGCCGTAGGCATGCGCCACGTTCATCACGACGTATTTCAGGATCTGAACCTCATCGGCCTTCTTGAGCAGGGTGCCGAAGCCGACGCCAATCTCGCACTGACCCGCCGTGGCCACTTCGTGGTGATGCACTTCGGTCTTGAGGCCCATGTCCTCCAGCGTCATGCACATGGCGGAGCGGATGTCCTGCAGGGCGTCCACCGGCGGCACCGGGAAGTAGCCGCCCTTGATACCGGGACGGTGGCCGAAATTGCCGTCCTCGTAGGCACGCTCGGAATTCCAGCCGGCTTCCTGCGAATCAATCTTGTAGAAACAGCCGCTGATGTCGGCGCCCCAGCGGATGTCGTCGAAAATGAAGAATTCGTTTTCCGGACCGAAGTACGCCGTGTCCGCGATGCCGGTGGACTTGAGGTAGGCTTCCGCGCGCTTGGCCAGCGAACGCGGGTCGCGGCCGTAGCCCTGCATGGTGGCCGGTTCGATCACGTCGCAACGCAGGTTGAGCGTGGTTTCCTCGAAGAACGGGTCAATCACGGCGCTCGCCGCCTCCGGCATCAGAATCATGTCGGACTCGTTGATGCCCTTCCAGCCCGCGATGGACGAGCCGTCGAACATCTTGCCGTCCTCGAACAGGCCTTCGTCCACGCTGTGCGCGGGCACGCTGACGTGCTGTTCCTTGCCGCGCGTGTCAGTGAAGCGGAAGTCCACGAATTTCACGTTTTCCTTCGCGATCAGGTCAATCACGTCCTTGCCGGTTTTGCTGCTCATGGCGCGGGGTCTCCAATGGGTGGGGGCTGCCTGTTATAAAGCAGGAACCGTGCCAGAATTCGGCCCCGGAATTCGGCTGGGCCGCCGTCCTGAAGAATTGGCATTGCACCCTTTTGGTGCAAACGCGTCTCGCCCAGCCGATGAGCCCGGAGCCTGTGCAAGTCCGTGATTTGACAGGCTATACTTGGCCGCCTTGCCACCCGGGCGTGACGCCGCCCAAGACAAAGAATGGGCGCGAATAAAGTCCTCAGCTTTCAAGAACTTATCCTGAATCTCCAGAATTACTGGGGAAACCAGGGCTGCGTGCTGCTGCAACCCTACGACATGGAAATGGGGGCCGGCACCTTCCATCCCGCCACCTTTCTGCGTGCGCTCGGTCCGGAACCCTGGTCGGCGGCCTATGTGCAGCCCTCGCGCCGCCCCACCGACGGGCGCTACGGCGAAAACCCGAACCGGCTCCAGCACTATTACCAGTATCAGGTCGTCATCAAGCCCTCGCCGGATGATTTCCAGGAACGCTATCTCGGCTCCCTGCGCGCCCTGGGCCTCGATCCCCTGGTGCACGACATCCGCTTCGTCGAGGACAACTGGGAGTCGCCCACACTCGGGGCCTGGGGCCTGGGCTGGGAAGTCTGGCTGAACGGCATGGAGGTGTCGCAGTTCACGTATTTCCAGCAGGTCGGCGGCCTGGAATGTAGGCCGGTCACCGGCGAAATCACCTACGGTCTCGAGCGCCTCGCCATGTACCTGCAGGCGGTGGACAGCGTGTTTGATCTGGTGTGGAGCGACGGTCCGCTCGGCCGCGTGAGCTACGGCGATGTGTACCACCAGAACGAAGTCGAACAATCGCGCTACAACTTCGAGGAGGCGGACACCGCGGTGTTGCTGGCCGGATTCGATACCTGCGAACGCGAATGCAACCGCCTGCTGGAAAAGAACCTGCCACTGCCGGCCTACGAACAGGTGCTGCGGGCCTCGCACAGTTTCAACCTGCTGGACGCGCGTCGCGCGATTTCCGTCACCGAACGCCAGCGTTACATCCTGCGCGTGCGCGCCCTGGCACGCGGCGTGGCACAGGCTTATTACGCCGCACGGGAAACCCTGGGCTTCCCGATGCTGAAATCGCAAGCATGACCCGCCAGCCCGACACCCGCGAACTTCTGGTCGAGATCGGCACCGAGGAGCTGCCGCCGCACGCGCTCGCACCGCTGGCGCAATCTTTCGCCGACAACCTGCACGAACTGCTGGTGGACAAGCTCATGCTGGGCGAGGCCGGCACCGTTGCCACCGCCTTCCATTCGCCGCGCCGGCTGGCGGTGCTGATCACGGCCCTGCGCGTGCAGCAGCCGGATCGCCACGTCGAGCGACTGGGTCCGGCGCTGACCGCGGCCTACGGTCCGGACGGCAAGCCCGGCAAGGCCGCGGAAGGTTTCGCCCGCTCCTGCGGCGTGCCGCTTGCCGAGCTCGGCGAGCGCGACGGCAAACTCTTCTATCAGGCGCCGGTGCCGGGGCGGCCGGCCGCGGAATTGATTGCGGATGCCGTCAATGACGCGCTAGCCAAACTGCCGATCCCGAAGCGCATGCGCTGGGGCGCGGGCGACGCGCAGTTCGTGCGGCCGGTGCACTGGGTCGTGCTGCTGTTCGGGCGTGACGTTATTCCCGGCACGGTGCTGGGCGTGACGGCGGACCGTTTCAGCCGTGGTCACCGCTATCTGCACCCCGATCCCATCAAGCTGAATGCGGCAGGGGATTACGAGCACCTGTTCAGCGGCTCGCAGGCGGCGAGTCGGGTGCAGGTGGACGCCGCGGACGCACGCCTGCGAAAGCGCATCATCGAGCTGGTGCGCGCGCAGGCCGAGCAGGCCGGCGGCGAGGCGCGCGAACTGACACAGGATTCGGCGCTGATCACCGAAGTTGCCGGACTGGTGGAATGGCCGGTGGCCCTGACCGGCAGCTTTGACCCGGGATTCCTGACCTTGCCGGAAGAAGTGCTGAGCATTACGTTGCAGCATCATCAGCGTTATTTCCCCTTGCGCGACCCCGCGAGCGGCAAGCTGTTGCCGAAATTCGTGTTCGTCAGCAACATCGAATCCCGGCAGCCGGCCGAAGTGGTGCGCGGCAACGAGCGCGTCATCGTGCCGCGTCTCACCGACGCGATGTTCTTCTGGGAACGGGACTGCGCGGTCACCTTGGCGTCTCGCATCCCGGAGCTGGATCAGGTCACATTCCAGAAGCAACTGGGTTCTTACGGCGACAAGGCCCGGCGCGTCGCCGTGCTTGCCGCGACCATCGCGAAGCAGATCGGCGGCGAAGCTGCGCCGGCAACGCGCGCCGCGGCGCTTGCCAAATGCGATCTGTTGTCCAACCTGGTCGGCGAATTCCCGGAACTACAGGGCGTGATGGGAAAATATTTCGCGCTCCACGACGGCGAACCGGCCGAGGTAGCGCAAGCCATCGAGGAACACTATCTGCCGCGCTTTGCCGGTGACCGCCTGCCGGCGACGCGCACCGGCCAGGCGCTCGCGATTGCCGACAAACTCGATACCGTGGCCGGCATTTTCGCCGCCGGACAGGCCCCGACCGGCGACAAGGACCCGTTTGCCCTGCGGCGCCAGGCGCTTGGCGTGCTGCGCATCATGATCGAATGCGGGCTGGAACTGGATTTGTCGGAATTGGTCCGGGCCGCACTCGCGGACAGACCGCAGCAACAGGGCCAGTTGCTGGCCGTGCTGAACTTCTTCATGGAGCGGCTGCGCGCGTATTACCAGGAGCAGGGTGTGCGCCGCGACGTGTTCGAGGCGGTGCTGGCGCGTGAAGTCACCCGGCCGGCGGAATTCCACCGCCGTCTCACCGGAACGCAGGCGTTCATGCAGCTTGCCGAAGCCGCCAACCTGGCCGCCGCCAACAAGCGCATCGGCAACATCCTGCAACAGGCAGGCGGCGCTGGCACGACGCTGGATCCGGCGCTGTTCGAGACCTCGGCGGAAATCTCCCTGTACGCCGCCATTACCCGCTTGCGTGCGGAAACCCGGCCGTTCCTGGAGCAAGGCGATTACACCGCGGTGCTCACGCGGCTGGCGGCCTTGCGCGCACCGGTGGATGCGTTCTTCGAGAAAGTCATGGTGATGACGGACGATGCCGTGCAGCGTTCCAACCGTCTGGCCCTGCTGGCCGAGTTGCAGGCCATGTTCCTGCAGGTTGCGGACCTGTCGCGTATCCAGGTGGAATGATGCGACTGGTGATTCTGGATCGGGACGGCGTCATCAACCGGGATTCCGAAGCCTACATCAAATCGCCCGAGGAATGGATTCCGCTTCCCGGCAGCCTCG
>DASSRV010000064.1:0-22165 GCA_035701605.1 Gammaproteobacteria bacterium | reverse complement strand
AACGAGCCTGCCACCAGCCCGGCGTAATACCCCGCCATCACCAACGCGATAATGCCGCTCCCCATGCCGGCCAGACTCAAACGCAAGCTGATAATCGAACCCAGAAGCCCGCTGCCCAGCATCATCACCAGCACGGCAATGAACAGGGTGCTCAGCGGCAGCAGCGTGGTACGTATCACCCTTGCACGTGAACCGAATCAAAACGGCATTATAGGGGGGCCTGCGTGCGCCCTCGCGAGCCTGCGCATGTCTTCCCCGCAGGTCGAGGGTGAGTCCCGGCGTCAGAGGCAGTAAAATGAGCGTCTTGTGGCTCCCGAAACCGGGAGCCTTAGTTTTCCCGGGGCGCGGCGTGGAAATCCAAAGAGAAACAATGACTTATGACGTGGTGGTGGTCGGTGCCGGCCCTGCCGGTCTGGCTACGGCCATGCGTCTCAAGCAGTGTGCCCCCGACAAAGCCATCTGCGTGCTGGAAAAGGGCTCGCAGGTGGGCGCGCATATCCTGTCCGGCTGTGTCATGGAGCCGGCGGCGCTGGATGCCCTGCTCCCCGACTGGCGCAAGACCCCGCCGACGATCTGCGTCCCGGCTACGCAAGATGAATTCGTGCTGCTGACGAAAACACGGCGTTTCCGCCTGCCGACGCCGCCGCAGATGCACAACCACGGCAACGTCATCATCTCGCTCGGCAGTCTCTGCGCCTGGCTCGCACAACAGGCCGAAGCCCTGGGCGTGGATGTATTTCCCGGCTTTCCCGCCGCCGCGCCCCTGATCGAGAACGGCCGCGTCATCGGCGTGCGTTGCGGCGACATGGGTATCGGCAAGGACGGCACACCGGGACCGAATTTCGCCGCCGGTGTGGACATCCATGCCGGCGTCACCGTGCTCGCCGAAGGCTGCCGCGGCAGCGTCAGCAAACAGTTGATAAAAGAATTCAAGCTCGATGCCGACTGCTCACCGCAGACTTACGGCATCGGCTTCAAGGAACTCTGGCAACTGCCGGCCGGCCGCGTCAAACCCGGCTTCATTCAGCACAGCGTCGGTTGGCCGCTGCCTTCCGGAATCTACGGTGGCAGTTTCCTGTACCACCTCGACAACGACCGCGTGTATGTCGGTTTCGTGACCGGGCTCGATTATGCCGATCCGCAATTCAAACCGTTCGAAGCTTTCCAGCAATTCAAGCATCATCCCAGCGTGAAGCCGCTGCTGGAAGGCGGCGAGATTATCAGTTCCGGCACCCGCGCCTTGATCGAGGGCGGCATCCAGTCGCTGCCGAAACTGGACATGCCCGGCGCGCTCCTGATCGGCGACGCGGCCGGTACGCTCAACGTACCCAAGATCAAGGGCGTGCACATGGCCATCCGCTCGGGCATGCTCGCCGCGGAACACCTGGCTGAACACGCCACGAGTGAAGGCTTCGATGCGCGCTGGCGCGCCTCGCCCTCCGCGCGCGAACTGCACAAGGTGCGCAACATCCGGCCCGGTTTTCACAAGGGCCTGTGGTTCGGCCTGCTCAATGCGGCGCTGGAAACGATTACTTTCGGCAAACTGCCCTGGACACTCAGGAATCACGCCGACTGGAAAAGCCTCGAGACACAGGACGCGGGCTTTCCGGAGCCGGACTACGTCACGCGCAGCCTGCCGCCCAAGGATCGGCTGTCCTCGGTATTTTTTGCCGCGACCACGCACGATGAAAGTCAGCCCGCGCACCTGAAAGTCCCGGATACCTCCATCTGCGTCGGTCGCTGCGTGACCGAATATGCCAACCCCTGCACCCGCTTCTGCCCCGCGCAGGTGTATGAAATGGTCACCGAGAACGGCAGCCCGCGCTTGCAGATCAATGCCGCCAACTGCGTACACTGCAAGACCTGCGACATCAAGGATCCCTACGAAAACATCCTCTGGACCACGCCGGAAGGCGGTTCCGGACCGAATTATCAGAACCTGTAATTTCCAATAAAAATACGGAATATCTGTGTAATCAGAATGGAGTTTCGAATGATAACGATCCAGTTAGAACCAGAGGATATGGTGGAAGCTACATGATGCACAAGCGCTGGGGAGTGTGGATGTGGATTCTGAATTGCTCGACCACCGGCATATTGGCTGGCTATGGAGCATGGTTGATCTATTCATCTGGCCCCTTTTTAGTTCCAGGGGTCATTTTGATGGCGTGGTCTGTACTTTTGTGGGTCTTGATTGGCATCGCTAAATTTGTATTGATTCCTGTTATCGCCAGGAAACGCTTCAAATGGCAAAAAAGACTTCAGCGTCCCTATAATCTTTCATGGAATAAAGATACTTTTTATATGAAAGGTGAACATGGGGAAAGCCATACTTCATGGTCGGATTTTTCCAAATGGCGTGAAAGCAAACACATGATATTGGTATACATAACAGATGGCCTATTTCGCTTAATCCCAAAGAGAGCTTTTAAGGATTCAAGTGCTGTCACGGATTTTAGTCAAATCCTGTATGACAAGATTGGCCCATGCTCTTGATGAAACGGATTCCAATTTTATGATGATCTATACAAGAGAAATGAAATAATGAAGATTATTGTCGGTATCAAACGCGTCATTGATTTTTCCGTGCGCGTACAAGTCAAAAAAGACGGCAGCGGCGTCAACACCGACGGCGTCAAGATGGGCATCAATCCCTTCGACGAGATCGCGCTGGAAGAAGCCTTGCGCATCCGCGAGAAGGGCGTGCAGGCGGAGGTAGTAGCCGTGAGCATCGGCCCTGCGGACTGCCAGCAGCAGTTGCGCACGGCACTCGCCATGGGTGCGGATCGCGCCATCCTGGTGGAAACCGCAGATTCCATCCGGCCCCTGATGGCCGCACGGATTTTCCACGAATTGGTGAAGCGCGAGAACGCCGATCTCGTGATCCTCGGCAAGCAGGCGATTGACGACGACTGCAACCAGACCGGCCAGATGCTGGCGGCGCTCTGGGAACGTCCGCAGGCCACGTTTGCGTCCAAACTCGAACTCAAGGATACGGCGCTCACGGTCACGCGCGAGGTGGATGCGGGACTGGAAGCCATCGAGGTGGATTTGCCCGCCGTGGTCACGACGGATCTCAGGCTCAACACCCCGCGCTTCGTCAAGATGCCGGACATCATGAAGGCGCGCAGCAAGCCGCTCGCCACGCTGAAACTGGACGAGCTGGGCGTGGAAGCCGCGCCGAAACTGGAAACCACGCAGTACGCACCGCCTCCACAACGCAGCGGTGGTCACAAAGTGGCCGACGTGCCCGCGCTGGTCACGGCGCTGAAAGAAAAGGGGGTGCTGTGATGAGCACGATCCTGGTCATCGCCGAACATGACGGCAAGACACTCAATGCCTCCACTGCGCGCGCAGTGAGTTGCGCGCTCGCCATCGGTGGCGACATCGAGGTGGCGGTGTTCGCGGCGGACGCCTCGGTCATCGCTGAAGCGACTGCCAAATTGAAAGGCGTGAAGCGCGTACTGAAAATCGAACGTGTGGAAAACGCGCATCCGCTGGCGGCAGTGTTGGCGCCGCAAATTGTCGCTCTGGCGAAGAACTACAGCCACGTGCTGATCCCCTCCACCACCTTTGGCAAGGACGTGTTGCCGCGTGCAGCCGCACTCCTCGGCGTGCAGCAAGTCAGCGACGTGATGAAAGTCGTGGACGCGAGCACCTTCGAGCGTCCCATGTACGCGGGCAATGCCATTGTCACGGTCAAAGCGCCTGCTGCGCCGTGCATTCTGGCTACGGTACGCACCGCTTCCTGGCAGGCCTGCGGCGAAGGTGGCAATGCGGAAATCACCTCGGTCAGCACCGATGCCTCCTTGCCGAATCACACGCGCTACGTGAGCCTCGCCGCGCAGCAGAGCGATCGCCCGGACCTGCAATCCGCGCCGAGAGTGGTTTCCGGCGGCCGCGGCGTCGGCAGTAAGGAAAACTTCGCCATCATCTACAAGCTGGCGGACAAGTTGAATGCGGCGGTCGGCGCCTCACGCGCCGCCGTGGATGCGGGATTCGTACCGAACGATTTGCAGGTGGGCCAGACCGGCAAGATCATCGCACCGGAACTCTATGTGGCGGTCGGCATCTCCGGCGCTATCCAGCATCTCACCGGCATCAAGGATGCACGCACCATCGTTGCCATCAACAAGGACCCGGATGCGCCGATTTTCCAGATCGCGGATATTGGTTTGGTGGGCGATCTGTTCCAAATCCTGCCAGAACTGGAAGCCGAACTCGACAAATCCGGTTGAGCAAAGAATCGGTTCGGGAACACTCCGTGTCACTGCAAATAATCGGTAGCTACATTTCGCCTTATGTTCGCAAGGTACTGGCCTGCCTGGAACTGAAAGGATTGAGCTACCAGATTGATCCGATCGCACCCTTCGTAGGGGGCGAGGAATTTACACGCCTGAGCCCCTTGCGGCGAGTACCGGTGCTGATAGACGACGGTTTGATTCTCAACGATTCGTCAGTGATATGTCAGTATCTCGAAGACAAGCATCCATTACCTGCCGTCTACCCCCAGGATATTGCCAAACGCGCGCGGGCACGCTGGTTGGAGGAGTATGCCGATACACGCTTGGCAGATGGCCTGATCTGGCGATTGTTTTATCAAATTTCGATACGCAAGCGCACGACCGGAGAGCCTGCCGACGAATCAGTCGTGCAACGTGCAAAAGAAGTGGAAATCCCCGCCGCTCTTGACTATCTTGAAAGTCAAACACCGGCCGACAGTTTCATTTTTGGTGATTTATCCATTGCCGATATCAGTATTGCCTGCTACTTTCGTACTGCCGCGTTCGTGGGCTACGCAGTAGACCAAGAACGTTGGCCACGGATCGCTGCACTCCTCTCACGAGTGGGAAATCTCAACGCTTTCCGCAAGCTTGCCCGTTACGAAGATTGCAGCTTGAAAGTTTCGCTTGCCGAGCAACGCGGTGCTCTACTCGCAGCTGGTGCACCATTGACTGAAGAGACAATGGGAACCGATACAATACATGCAGTCTTGCCTCGCACCACTTGAGAAGACTCGTGATTCGTTGGGTACAACATTCCTGTAAAATTCATTGAATGCACCAAAACTGTCCCACATCATGACTCCCAATACAAAACAACCCCTGTGGAACCCTTCCGAAGCCGTTATCCGCGACGCCAACATGACGCGCTTCCTGGATTACATCCGACGCGAATGCGATCCCGGTGTGCGGAATTACGATGCGCTGTACCAATGGTCGGTGGAACACCCGGAGCGCTTCTGGCCGCAGGTCTGGGCGTTCTGCGGCATCAAGGCATCCCGGACCTGGGACGAAATCCTGACTGACGGTGACAAGATGCCCGGCGCCAGATGGTTCAGCGGCGCACGGCTCAATTTCGCGGAGAATCTGCTGCGCTACCGCGATGAACACGCCGCGCTGGTATTTCGCTGCGAACACGACGACAAGCGCATCACGCTGAGCTATCAGGAACTCTACCGACAGGTCGCGGCGCTGGCAGACGCGCTGAAGCGTTTAGGCGTGACGGCGGGCGACCGGGTCGCGGGCTTCATGCCCAACCGTCCGGAGACCATCATTGCCATGCTCGCGGCCACCAGCCTGGGCGCGGTGTGGTCGTCCTGCTCACCGGATTTCGGTATCAACGGCGTGCTGGACCGCTTCGGCCAGATCAAGCCCAAAGTATTGTTCACCTGCGACGGCTATTTCTACGCGGGCAAGACCCTTGATTCGCTGACACGCATCCGCGGCGTGCTGGAAAAACTGCCGTCCGTCGAGCAGGTGGTGGTGGTGCCGTACGTGGGCGAGCAACCGGATATCAGCAGTGTCCCCCACGCTGTGCACTGGCACGATTTTCTGGGCGACGCCACCGAAATCGAATTCGCACAACTGCCGTTCGATCATCCGGTTTATATCATGTATTCCTCCGGTACCACCGGTATCCCCAAGTGCATCGTGCACGGGGCTGGCGGCACGCTGATCCAGCATCTCAAGGAACTGGTGCTGCACACCGATCTGCGGCGCGACGATACGATTTTCTATTTCACGACCTGCGGCTGGATGATGTGGAACTGGCTGGTGTCATCGCTCGCGGTTGGCGCCACTATCCTGCTTTACGACGGCTCACCCTTCCACCCACAACACGACATCCTGTGGCGCATCGCGGACGAGGAAGGTATGAGCATTTTCGGCACCAGCGCGAAATACCTGTCTGCGGCGGAGAAATTCGACGTCAAACCACGTGCACGGCACACGCTCCAGAAATTGCGCATCATCACGTCCACCGGCTCGCCGCTGTTGCCGGAAAATTCCGAATACGTGTACCGCGACATCAAGCAGGATGTCTGCCTGTCCTCCATTTCCGGCGGGACCGACATCATCTCCTGCTTCGCGCTCGGCAATCCCCTGCTGCCGGTGTATCCCGGCGAACTGCAATGCCGCGGCCTCGGCATGGCCGTGCAGATTTTCGACGACGACGGCCATGCGCTGCGCGGTCAGCCCGGTGAACTGGTCTGCATCAAACCGTTCCCGTCCATGCCGGTGTCTTTCTGGAACGACGCGAACGGCAGCAAATACCACGATGCGTATTTTGATGTGTACCCGAACGTCTGGCGACATGGTGATTGGGCGGAACTGACCGAACGCGGTGGTCTTGTCATTTACGGCCGCTCCGATGCCACACTCAATCCCGGCGGCGTGCGCATCGGCACGGCGGAAATTTACCGACAGGTGGAGAAACTGCCCGAAGTGGTTGAAAGCCTGGCCGCCGGTCAGGACTGGAAAGGCGACGTGCGCGTAATCCTGTTCGTGCGGCTGCGCGACGGGGCAAAACTGGACGACGCGCTGCAAACCCGCATCCGCAAGGTCATCCGCGACAACACCACGCCGCGGCACGTCCCGGCCAAGATCATCGCCGTGACCGACATCCCGCGCACCATCAGCGGCAAGATCGTCGAACTCGCAGTCCGCAACGTGATCCACGGCCGGCCGGTAAAGAACACCGATGCGCTCGCCAATCCGAAGGCGCTGGAACAATACCGGGACCTGCCGGAATTGCAGAGCGACTGATTCCGGCCGATGAATCGTACATGAATCGCACTGGACCGCCGCAAACCCCGCGGCAACGCTATGAAGCGGATTTGCGCAAGCCCGGCTTTGTCAGGGACACCGCGCAGGCGCATGCCGTGGCGGCGCTGGATCTGCTGTATCAGCGTCTGCTGTCGCAACCCGCATTACCCTGGTGGCGTCGCCTGCTCGGTTCGGCGCCGACCTCACACAAAGGGCTGTACCTGTGGGGTGGTGTCGGTCGCGGCAAATCCCGGCTCATGGACGATTTCTTCGAATGCCTGCCGTTTTCGGAAAAACGCCGCCTGCACTTCCACCGCTTCATGCAGCAGGTGCACGCTTCGCTCAAACGGCTCGGCGAACAACAGGATCCGCTGCGCATCGTGGCGCGCGAATTCAGTTCGCAGGCGCGCGTGTTGTGCTTCGATGAGTTCTTCGTGTCCGACATTGCCGATGCCATGCTGCTCGGGCGCCTGCTCGGTTACCTGTTCGAGGATCGCGTGACGCTGGTCGCCACTTCCAATGTGGCGCCGGACGACCTGTACCGCGACGGCCTGCAACGCGAACGCTTCCTGCCCGCCATCAAGGCACTGAAACAACACACCCACGTGATGAACGTGGACGGCGGCACCGATTACCGGCTGCGGCACCTGGAGCAGACCAATCTGTTCTATACCCCGGCTGGCGCGGCAGCGGATGCTCACCTGACCGCATTCTTCGCACGCCTGACCGGCGATGCGCCGGCGGACACCGCCTCGCTTGTGGTCAACCAGCGTCCCATCCCGGTACGGCAATGCGTGGACGGCGTGGCCTGGTTCGATTTCGACGCCTTGTGCGACGGGCCGCGCGGCACCGAAGATTACATCGAGCTGGCGCGTGGCTTCCACACCGTGCTCGTGTCCGGTATCCCGCGTTTCAACCCCGAGCGTGAGGATCAGGCGCGGCGTTTCATCGCGCTGGTGGACGAATTCTACGACCGCCGGGTCAAATTCGCGGCCAGCGCCGCGGCCGCACCCGACGCGCTCTATGCCGGGCGCCGTCTCGACTTCGAGTTCCGGCGCACCGCCAGCCGACTTGCGGAAATGCAGACGCGGGACTATCTCGCCCTGCCCCATCTCCCGTAAAATTCAGCCATTCAAAACCACGAGGTTCCCATGTCTTCTCCCGCTCCCTTTGACGAAGCCGCCTTTGCCGAATGGCACAAGGACCAGCAGCAGCAGGTGGCCGAATACCTGCGTCATCTCGAAGTCTTCGATACCGATATCACCGGCGAATGGCTCTGGATCATCCCGCATCGCGCCATGCTCGGCCGCGTGCGCCCCAAGCAGGGCGACACTCCGGTACTGTGGGTAATCACCGGCGTGGTACCGACCGATCACGCCGAGGTTGGCGCCGCACGCAACTGCCGTGAGGCCGCGCGCTATTTCGCGCTCAAGTGGCAGCTCGAGGCCGCACGCCTGGAAAAAAGCGGCGGCAATGGCTCGGCCAGCGACGGCGTGAACTGGGAACAGGCCAGCGGCAACATCGCCGCGCGAGCGGAATGGCTGAACGACCTGACCCAGGATCCGCGCCGCTGGAACCCGGACGGCAGCCCCTTCCTGCAAATAGATCACGAAGCGGCACAGGCGTAAATTCCCTTCCCCTCAAACAACAAGGCGGCCCATGGCCGCCTTGTTGTTTCACGAGCAATAACTACTTCAACCTGCATCCGCCTGCCGTTCCGGTGCCGCTTCCGCGAAGGCCGGCAGGGCCAGACACGCACTGTTGATGCGCGCGATGACAGGATACGCGCTCATGTCCACGTCAAAGCGGTTTGCGTTATAGACCTGGGGCACCAGAAATATGTCGGCAAGCCCCGGCTGATCACCATGGCAGAATTTACCGGTGGCGGGATGATCCGCCAGCAGTTTTTCCAGCGCGCTGAAGCCCTCGATGATCCAGTGGCGATACCATGCTTTGCGCGCCACTTCATCCACGCCAAATTCCCGTTCCAGGTATTGCAGGATTCTGAGGTTGTTGACCGGATGGATGTCGCAGGCCACGAGCTGCGCCAGTGCCCGCACCCGCGCACGGCCCAACGCGTCTTTGGGCAACAATGCAGGCACCGGATGCGTCTCTTCCAGGTATTCAATGATGGCGAGTGATTGGGTCAGCACCTCGCCATCCTCCACCAGTGCCGGCACCAGACCCTGTGGATTCAGTTTCAGATAGTCCGGTTGGTGCTGCTGACCCCCGTCCCTGACCAGATGCACGTAGCGATAATCGGCTTTCAATCCCTTGAGATTAAGCGCAATACGCACGCGGTAGGCGGCGGAAGAACGGAAATAGGTGAACAATTCCATGAATCTGCTGCGTTCCTTTTGTAGCTTGGGCTGAGCATAGCGATGCCCAATAGGGTCATGGCAAACGTTGGGGTTCGAAGAATCACCCCAACCTACACGTTGTATTTTTCCACTGTCTGCTCGATCGCGCCGAAGATCGAGGCGCCCTTGTGATCGAGCATCTCGATTCGCACCCGATCGCCAAACTGCATGAAGGGCGTCGTCGCCTTGCCATGCTTGATGATTTCCAACACGCGCTTTTCGGCCAGACAGGACGAGCCCTTGGATTCATCCTGATTGGCAATGGTGCCGGAGCCGACGATCGTACCTGCAGCCAGCGGCCGGGTTTTGGCGGCGTGGGCGATCAACTGTGGGAAATTGAACTGCATGTCCACACCGGCATTGGGCTCGCCGAACAGCTTGCCGTTCAGGTGCGTCACTAGCGGCAGGTACAGTTTGCCCTCCTTCCAGAATTCGCCCAGCTCGTCCGGCGTGACCGCGACCGGCGACAGCGCCGAGCGTGGTTTGCTCTGGAGAAAACCGAAACCCTTGCCGAGTTCGGCCGGGATCAGGTTGCGCAACGACACGTCGTTGATGAGCAGGATCAGCTTGATATGTCCGGCCGCTGCGTCCGGCGTCACGCCCATCGGCACCTCGTCCACCACCACGCCGACTTCGGATTCGAAGTCTATGCCGTAGTCCTCGCTGGCCATGCGGATCGGATCGGTGGGCGCCAGAAAGCCATCGCTGACCGCCTGGTACATGAGCGGGTCAGTCAAAAAACTCGGAGGCATTTCCGCGCCGCGGGCTTTGCGCACGCGCTCGACATGCGCGAGATAGGCGCTGCCGTCCACGAACTGCGGCGCACGCGGGAGCACGGCGGCCAACTTGTCCGGATCCAGATCAAACGTGTCCGAAACCCTGCCTTCCCGCAAGACCTCGGCAAGGTTTTCCATACCCTGCATGGCGGCATCCCGATCCACGCTCACTGATGCCCTTTTCTGATCGGCTCGCAAACCTTCGATGCGCGCCTCAGCCATGTCCTTTACCTGGATGGCGTAGGAGACCATCTTCAGTTTGGATTCCACCTGAGCCCAATTCTCCAGAGCCTGGAGCAGGCTTCCGGCAATCCCCGGCACCTCGACGGCATGCTTCAGTTTGCGGTCAACGATCAGCAATGTTCCATCGCGACCGTTTTTCAGGGAGGCAAGTTTCATTCTTCCGGGACTCCTCGATGTGGGCCGCTGCGCCGAAGACAACGACCCGGGGCTTCAAGAATGGATTCCCGCCTGCGCGGGAATGACGTGGTGACAGACACGCGGCTACTTCTGCTTCGGGTTGAAGTGTTTATTTATCCCCTGCCAGCACTGCCAGTAGTCCTGCTGAAATTCCTTCGCTTCCACCGCCTGTTTCGTCGGCCGGATGACCAACCGGGTCTCGAACATGAAGGCCATGGTATCGGTGACGTGCTGGGGCTTGGTGGTGTCGGTGGCGATGGCTTTCTCGTAACTCGCGGCATCCGGGCCGTGACCGCTCATGCAGTTGTGCAATGACGCGCCGCCCGGCACGAAGCCGTCGCTCTTGCCGCCCTCTTTTGCGTCGTACACGCCGGTGATGAGTCCCATGAATTCGCTCGCCACATTGCGGTGGAACCAGGGCGGACGGAAGGTGTTTTCGGCCACCAGCCAGCGCGGCGGGAAAATCACGAAATCCATATTGGCCGTGCCCGGCGTGTCGCTTTGCGAAGTCAGTACCGTGAAAATCGAGGGATCGGGATGATCGTAGCTGATGGAGCCAATGGTATTGAAGCGGGTCAGATCGTATTTGCAGGGAGCGTAGTTGCCGTGCCAGGCCACCACGTCCAGTGGTGAATGATCCAGCTCGGCCGACCACAGATGCCCCTGGAATTTTCCGATTAATTCGGCTTTGCCTTCCACGTCTTCAAAGGCCGCGACCGGATAGAGGAAATCACGCGCATTGGCGAGTGAGTTCGAGCCGATGGGGCCGAGTTCCGGCAAGCGCAACAGCGCGCCGAAATTCTCCGCGACGTAGCCGCGTGCGGTTTCATCCAGCAGTTCCACACGGAAGCGCAGGCCGCGCGGAATCACTGCGATTTCCAGCGGCGCGATTTCGAGCACGCCAAGTTCGGTGGCAATCCGCAAGCGTCCCTGCTGCGGCACGATAATCAACTCGCCATCTGCATCGTAGAAATACCGATCCTGCATGGAACGGTTGGCGGCATAGATGTGGATGCCGCAGCCGCTCTGAGTCGCGGGGCTGCCATTGCCGGCAAGCGTAAACAGGCCATCCACAAAATCGGTGGGATTGGCCGGCAGGGGAAACGGGCTCCAGCGCAGACGCTCGGGCGTAGCCGGTTGTTCGTCGAAACGGTTGTGAAACGCACCATCCTTGAGCGGCTTGAATGGCTTGTGCACCGCCGCCGGACGGATGCGGTACAGCCAGCTCCGACGGTTGGCATGGCGTGGCGCGGTAAATGCCGTGCCGGAAAACTGTTCCGCGTACAGACCGTAAGGCGCTTGCTGCGGTGAATTCCGGCCCACCGGCAAGGCGCCCGGCAGGGCTTCCGTGGCGAACTCGTTGCCGAAACCGGACTGGTACTGCCCCGCTTCCGCCGCTATCGCTCCACTTCGGGCTCCGCTGGTTTCCGGTTTCTGGCTCATATTAACCGTCTCTGAAATTGCTCATTCTAACTTCCCTCTCCAGTGGGAGAGGATTCTATTCCCGCTCCCCTCTCCCTGCGGGAGAGCGGAGGTCATGGCTCCTGATCTCCGCACGACACAACCCAGCCACTACCACCGTTCGCGCTGAGCGTGGTCCGAAGGACAAAGTCGAAGCGCTTCAAAACAACCGCTCTGTTTGTGCTTGCCCTTCGCAAGCCGACTCACTTCAGTCCAGTTCCCGGCCATATATGCGCATTTCTTGGCATGACTCCAACCCTTGAGCTTCCTTTCCATCGTCAGAGCTTCCTCGCGCGATCCAAATTCCTCGACATGCCGCAACTTCAAGGGATGGCGGCTTGCAGTATACGCATCTGCCTTGCCGTCGCCATGTTGCTGCATACGTCGGTCCAGATTATCCGTGTGGCCGACATAAAGCGTGCCATCAGCACACTCAAGAATGTACAAAGTGAAAGCCATCCCGCTCCATGCTCTCCTTGCCCTTCGACTTCGCTGCTGCGCAGCTACGCTCGGGGCGAACGGAATAGTTAATCACCGCACGCCTCTCCCGGTGGGAGAGAGAGACAAGATCAAGACCCGAGCCGGAAAAAGAGGGCCAGACTCACAATACTCCGCGCTTCATCTGATCCCGTTCGATGGATTCGAACAGCGCCTGGAAATTACCCTCGCCAAACCCTTGATTGCCCTTGCGCTGGATGATCTCGAAGAACACCGGGCCGATGCAGTTCTGGGTGAATATCTGGAGCAACAACTGCGTTCTGGTTTCCCGGTCGGCATCAATCAGGATCTTGTTCTTTGCCAGACGCGGTACGTCTTCGCCGTGATTGGGGATGCGCTCGTCAACCATCTCGAAATACGCATCCGGCGTATCCAGGAACTCGACGTGTTTGCCGCGCATGGCTTCCACGGTTTCGTAGATGTTGTCGGTGAACAGCGCAATGTGCTGGACACCCTCGCCCTTGTATTCATCCAGATATTCGTTGATCTGGCTCTTGGGATCGTTTGATTCGTTCAGCGGGATGCGCACCATGCCGTCGGGCGCGGTCATGGCTTTCGAGATCAGGCCGGTCTTGACGCCCTTGATGTCGAAGTAGCGGATCTCGCGGAAATTGAACAGGTCTTCATAGAACTTGGCGAACTTTTCCATGTTGCCGAAGTAGAGGTTGTGCGTCAGGTGATCCACGAAGGTGAGGCCGAAACCCTTCGGATGACGATTCACGCCCGACAGGTATTCGAATTCGTCGGCATAGACCTCGCCCTTGTCGCCGTAACGGTCCACCAGATACAGCATGCTGCCGCCGATGCCCTTGATGACCGGCATATTCACGGCCTTGGTGGTTTCCAGTTCGGTGATGGCTTCACCGCCTTTCTTGAGCGCCTCTTCGCGCACGTAAGACGCCGGCTTGCTGAAACGGATGGCGAAACCGCAGGCGCAGGGGCCGTGCTTGGCGGCAAAGGCCGCGGCAAAGGAATTCGGCTCCTCGTTGACCAGGAAATTGCAGTCACCCTGCCGGTACAGCGTGATCTTGCGCTGCTTGTGCCGCGCCACCGCTGTGAACCCCAGGCGCGGGAACAGCGTGTGCAGAAGCCCGGGTTCCGGCGCGGCAAACTCCACGAACTCGAAACCGTCCACCCCCATGGGGTTCTCGAATTGCACCGGTTTCATGCCGACATTGAGCTGGGCGTTCATGGTGAGTTCTCCTGTCGTCCGTCGTGAACCTGAATACCCATTATACTGCCCGCCCCCACGCAGCCGAAGCATCAGTCCGTGGCGTGCTCCGGGCGGCTCAGCGGCCGATCTCAGTGCGCACGTCAATCAGCTCGGGGAAAAACGTCAGGTCCAGCGCCTTGCGCAGGAAGCCGACCCCCGAGGAGCCGCCGGTGCCCTGCTTGTGGCCGATGATGCGCTCCACGGTCTTCATGTGACGGAAGCGCCAGAGCTGGAAGTATTCCTCGACATCCACCAGCTTCTCGCACATCTCGTAGGCATCCCACCAGGTGCCGGTGTCTTCATAGATGGTACGGAACACCGCGGTGACGCCGGCATGCCGTTCATAGGGCTCGGACCAGTCGCGCTCGCGGCGCTCCGCCGGCACCGGCAGGCCGCGACGCCCGAGATAGCGCAGGAATTCATCGTACAGACTGGGGGTGTGCAGCAGCCCATTGAGCATCTTGTGGGCCGCGGCATCATGGCGGTGCACCGCCACCAGCTCCGGGGCCTTGTTGCCGAGCATGAATTCAAGCGCCCGGTACTGCACCGACTGGAAGCCGGAGGCGGTGCCGAGCACACTGCGGAACTGCGCGTACTCGGTCGGGGTCAGGGTTTCCAGCACTGCCCACTGGTTGAACAACTGCATCTGGATCTGCTTGACGCGCGACAGAATCTTGAAACACGGCGCCAGTTCGTCGCGCTGCACGTGCGCGATGGCGGCAGTCAGCTCGTGCAACTCCAGCTTGATCCACAGCTCGGAGGTCTGGTGCTGGATGATGAACAGCATTTCATCGTGATGCGGCGGCTGGCTCAACGGATGCTGCGCGGCAAGCAATTGGTCCAGGCCCAGATAGCCCGTGTAGGTCAGCCGGTCCTTGAGATCGGTATGGATGCCCTGCTCCAGTTCGCGCTTGTTCGCCGTCATGTCGGCTCCGGTGCTGCGGGGAAGCGGCATTGTAGCCGAGGCGGCCGGCCGCGCCGGTCAAGGCGGCGGGCCGGGGGCCTCATGTATAATGAGCGGCCCGCCGCTGGCGGCAGGCAATCAGCCGACTAAACTACCGAAATCCGGACCCGGCAGGCCGCTGGCTCTGCCCGTGACCGGCCGAACGCGAGGAGAACGCCGCGTGAAGACCGCCGCCACGTTCGAGATCAAGTACCAGCAATTCCTTGATCCCGGCGCCAAGCTGACCCAGAAGAAACTGCCCCGGTTCGCCGAAGATCACGCCGAACTCCTGAAGATGTACCGCATGATGTCGTTCGTGCGCGTGTTCGACACCAAGGCCATCGCACTCCAGCGCACCGGCCAGCTCGGCACCTATGCCTCCTGCCTCGGCCACGAGGCCACCCACGTCGGCATCGGCGCGGCCATGAAACCGGAAGACGCATTCTTCCCCATGTACCGCGAATACGGCGCACAGTTCTGGCGCGGCGTGAAGCCGCACGAAGTGCTGCTGTTCTGGGGTGGCGACGAGCGCGGCAATCATTTCTCCGGCCCGGCACACGATTTCGCCTGGTGCGTGCCCATCGCCACCCAGTACCACCACGCCACCGGCGCGGCGATGGCCTTCAAGCTGCGCGGCGAGAAACGCGCGGCTGTCACCGTAATCGGCGACGGCGGCACCTCGCAGGGCGATTTCTACGAATCCCTGAACGCAGCCGGCGCCTGGCAGTTGCCGGTGGTGTTCGTGGTGACCAACAACAAGTGGGCGATCTCCGTGCCGCTGTCGGCGCAGACCGCCTGCGAGACCCTCGCGCAGAAGGCCGTGGCCGGCGGTTTCGAGGGCATCCAGGTGGACGGCAACGACATCATCGCCATGCGCGACACCATGGACTACGCACTCGACAAGGCACGCAGCGGCAAGGGTCCGACGCTGATCGAGGCCCTCACCTACCGCATCAGCGACCACACCACCGCCGACGACGCCACCC
The DNA here is from genome assembly GCA_035701605.1 of Gammaproteobacteria bacterium. GTDB lineage: Bacteria > Pseudomonadota > Gammaproteobacteria > Natronospirales > REEB76 > DASSKW01. The sequence goes on along the minus strand of DASSRV010000064.1, from coordinate 6,462 downwards.
GCTACCGCGGCAAGGAGGAAGTCGAGGACGCGAAAAAGAAGGAGCCGCTGCTCCGCATCCGCAAATACCTCATGGACATCGGTGCCTGGGACCAGAAACAGGAAGACGCCATGCTGGCCGAATGCGCCGAGCAGGTGGACGCGGAAGTGAAACTCTACAAGGACGCCGGCAAGCCGCCGGTGGAATCCATGTTCGACCACATGTTCGCCAACCTGCCGGAAGCACTGGTGACGCAGCGCGATGCCGCCGTCGCGGAGGGTCAGCAGCATGGCTAAGCTCACCATGGTTGAAGCCATCACGATGGCGATGGCACATGAACTGGAGCACGACCCGGCCGTCGTGGTGCTGGGCGAGGACGTCGGCGTGAACGGCGGTGTGTTCCGCGCCACCGCCGGCCTGCAACAGCGCTTCGGCAAGGAGCGCGTCATGGATACCCCGCTCGCGGAAGCGCTGATCGCCGGCATTTCCATCGGCATGGCCGCGCAGGGCATGAAGCCGGTGGCGGAAATCCAGTTTTCGGGCTTCATCTACCCGACCGTGGACCAGATGATCAATCACGCCGGCCGTCTGCGCACCCGTACCCGCGGACGCCTGCACGTGCCGATGGTGCTGCGCGCGCCGTCCGGCGGCGGTATCCACGCGCCCGAGCATCATTCCGAGAGCAACGAAGCCCTGTTCGCGCATATGCCGGGCATCCGCACCGTGATGCCGTCCTCACCCTCGCGTGCCTACGGCCTGCTGCTCGCCGCGATCCGCGAACCGGACCCGGTGGTGTTCCTCGAACCCACGCGCCTGTATCGCCTGAACAAGCAGGAAGTGGAAGACAACGGCGAGGCACTGCCGCTCGACACCTGCTTCGTGCTGCGCGAAGGCGAGGACGTGACGCTGGTGTCGTGGGGTGCGATGGTGCACGAAACCCTGCAAGCCGCGGCGCAGCTTGCCGAAGAGGGCATCGGTTGCGAGGTCATTGATCTCGCCACGGTCAGCCCGATTGATTTCGAGACCATCCTGGAATCGGTGGAAAAGACCGGGCGTCTCGTCATCATCCACGAAGCGCCGAAAAACTGCGGCGTGGGCGCGGAAATCGCCGCCACCGTGGCCGAGCGCGGCATTTATTCCCTGAAGGCCCCGATCGAGCGTGTCACCGGCTACGACATCCCGATGCCGTTGTTCAAGCTCGAACACGACTACATGCCGAGCGTGGCGCGCGTCGTGAAGGGCATCCGCAAGGTGCTGGAGGACTGATTCATGCGCACATTCAACCTCCCGGATCTGGGCGAAGGCTTGCAGGAAGCCGAAATCGTCACCTGGCACGTCAAGGAAGGCGACACCGTCAAGGTGGACCAGCCGCTGGTGTCGGTGGAAACCGCGAAAGCCGTGGTGGACGTGCCCTCGCCCTGGACCGGCCGCATCGCGAAACTGCATGGCAAGGAAGGCGACATCATCCCGACCCACGCCGCCCTGGTGGAATTCGATCTCGATGGCGGTGCCGCCGCGCCCGCTGAGGCCGACCCCGCGAAGCCGGCCAAATCCGAACCCATCGCCGAAGACAGCGGCACCGTGGTCGGCAACATGCCGACCGGCAACGATGTCGTCGCCGAAACCGCCATCATCCGCAAGAAACAGAAAAAGGGTCCGGTGCGCGTCAAGGCGCTGCCTTCGGTGCGCATGCTGGCGAAACAACTGGGCGTGGACCTGGCCGATTGCGCCGCCAGCGGCAAGAACGGCACCGTGACCGCGGACGACGTGCGTGCGGCACAGTCGGGCGCACGCGCGCCTGCCGCTCCCATGCCGACACAGAAATGGGATCTGCCGCCGACCCGCAGCGATGTCAAATACGGTGTGGCCGAACCCCTGCGCGGCCCGCGCCGCGCCATGCACCAGAGCATGTCCCTGTCGCAGGCGCAGGTGGCTTCCTGCACCCTGTTCGACGACGCCGACATCCACGACTGGCTGCCGGGCCAGGACATCACGGTGCGCATCATCCGCGCCATCGTGGCCGGCTGCCGCGCCGAACCCGGGCTCAATGCCTGGTACGACGGCGCGAAACTGGAACGCACCCTGCACCAGCACATTGATCTCGCCATGGCGGTGGACACGCCGGACGGCCTGATCGTGCCGGTACTGCGCGACGTGGGCCGCAAGGATGCCGGGCAGTTGCGCGCCGAGCTGAACCGCATCAAGGACGCCACGCGCAACCGCACGGTGGCGCCGGCGGACATGAAGAACCCCACGCTCACGCTCTCCAATTTCGGCATGATGGCGGGCCGCTACGCCACACCGGTCGTGGTGCCGCCACAGGTGGCCATCCTCGGTACCGGCGGGCTGCGCCACGACGTGGTGCCGGTCATGGGCGGCATCGAGGTACACAAGCGCATCCCGCTGTCCATCACCTTCGATCACCGCTGCATCACCGGCGGTGAAGCCTGCCGCTGGCTGGCGGCCGTCATCAAGGACCTGGCCAAGGCTCACTGAGAACATCGGCGCACATCGGCAAACGGCGGCGGCAAGCCGCCGTTTGTGTTTCCGGCGCCCGCGCGGCACGGCAAAAGCGACGGGTTTGGCGTTAAAATAACCGCCCCCTCACCCTCTTTCCTGCAAGGCCCGCGCCGCCATGCCGCAACGCAAGTCCGATCCCAAGAAAAAACATCTCGATTCCGTCATCAGCCTCGCCAAGAAACATTCTCCGGACCCCTCGCTCGCAGCATTCATTCAGCAGTATTACGACGACATCGCGGAAGAAGACCTGTTGCAGCACACTCCCGCGGACCTGTGCGGTGCGGCGCTCGGCCATTGGGCGTTTGGCGCCAAACGCGCCGCCCACGAAAGCCGCGTGCGGGTGTTCAACCCGACTGCAAAGAAAGACCATTGGAAGTCCCCGCACACCATCATCGAGATGGTGAACGACGACATGCCGTTCCTGGTGGATTCCACCATCATGGCGCTGACACGCAACGGCATCGGCGTGCACCTGACCATCCACCCCATCCTGCACATCAAACGCGATGCAAGCGGCAAAACCGTGAAACTGGAAGACGGCGATGGCGCGGCAGCCGAATCCTGGATGCACATCGAGGTGGACCACCTGAGCGATCCCGCCAAGCTCGCCACACTCGAACAGGAATTGCAGTCCGCGATGCGTGACGTGCGCGGTGCAGTGGCCGACTGGCAGGTAATGCGCGACAAGGTGAACGAGGTGTGCGGCAAGGTGGAAGCCCACCGTGGCGCGCTCGGCGATGCAGAAGTGGATGAAGGCAAACTGTTTCTGACCTGGATGCTCGACAACCATTTCACGTTCCTGGGTTTCCGCGAGTACCAGCTCGTGGAGGAGAACAGCGAGGACGTGTTGAAGATGGTGCCGAAATCCGGCATCGGTATTCTGCGCCACGCCAAGGATGAAGCAGCCTCCGGCCACCTGGTGTTGCCCAAGGACGTGCGCAAACGCGCGCATGCGCGCGAATTCATGATCATCACCAAGGCCAATTCCATGGCCACGGTGCACCGCCCCGGTTATCTCGATTACGTCGGCATCAAGCGCTTTGATTCCGCCGGCAATGTCTGCGGCGAATGGCGGTTCCTGGGCCTGTTCACTTCCACCGCCTACAGCCGCAGCCCACGCGACATCCCCGTGCTGCGCGAAAAAGTTGCGGAGGTCATGCGTCGTTCCGGGCTGCCACCCAAGAGCCACGACCTCAAGGCGCTGCTGCACATCCTGGAAACCTTCCCGCGCGATGAGCTCATGCAGAGCACCAGCGACGAGCTGTTCGATGCCGCCATGGGCGTGGTGCAGTTGCAGGAACGTCAGCGCGTCAAGCTGTTCATGCGGCGCGACGGCTTCGGCCGGTTCTTCTCCTGCCTCGTGTACCTGCCGCGCGACCGCTACAACAGTCAGGTGCGCGCCCGCATCGAGCAGATACTGTTCGGCGCGCTCAACGGCAAGAGCGTGGAACACAACGTCACCTTGTCGGAATCGGCACTGGCGCGCCTGCACATCATCGTGCGCACCGCGCCCTGGAAACTGCCGAAATACGATCGCTCCGCGCTGGAACGGGACATCGCGCTGGCAGTGCGCTCCTGGCAGGATCAGTTGCACGATGTCCTGGTGCAGCGCTGTGGCGAGGAACGCGGCCTCAGGCTGTTCAGCCGCTACGGCAACCACTTCCCGGCCGCCTATCAGGAGGATATCCAGCCCGCAACGGCCGCCTTCGACATCGAGCAAATTGACGCGCTCACCGGCGATACCAGCCTGAGCATGAGCCTGTATCGCCCGGCCAATACGCCGTCGGGTTACCTGCGCTTCAAGACCTTCCATCGGGAGCAGCCGATTCCGATTTCGGATGCGCTGCCGATGCTGGAAAACATGGGTGTACGCGTCATCAGCGAGCGCCCCTACGAACTCGAACTCGGCGACGGCACCATCATCTGGGTACAGGACTTCGAACTGGTGCATCAGGGTGAGCTGGACGTGGAAGCGCTCAAGGAACTGTTCCAGGAGCAGTTTGCCCGGGTCTGGCGCGGCGAAGCCGAAAACGACGGCTTCAACCGCCTGATCCTGTCCGCCGGCCTTGATTGGCGTCAGGTGATGCTGCTGCGCGCCTATTGCAAGTACCTGTTGCAGACCAGCCTGAATTTCAGCCAGAGCTACATGGAGCGGGCCATTTACGCCAACCCGCAAATTGCCGCGCTGATCGTGCGGCTGTTCGAGGCGCGCCTCGATCCGGCCTCCGCACAGGAGCGTGACGTACTCACGCAGCGGCATGTCACCGACATGGACAAGGCCCTGGAATCGGTTTCCAGTCTCGATGAAGACCGCATCCTGCGCAGCTTCATCCATGCGGTACGCGCCACCCTGCGCACCAATTATTTCCAGTGTGACGCACAGGGTGCGCCCAAGGCACATGTCTCGTTCAAGTTCGACCCCTCGCAGTTGCCGGACCTTCCGCTGCCCAAGCCCATGTACGAAATCTGGATCTATTCGCCGCGCGTCGAGGGCGTGCACCTGCGCGGCGGCAAGGTCGCGCGCGGCGGCATCCGCTGGTCGGACCGGCGCGAGGATTTCCGCACCGAAGTGCTGGGCCTGATGAAGGCGCAACAGGTGAAGAACACGGTGATTGTCCCGGTGGGCTCCAAGGGCGGTTTCTATGTCAAACAACCGCCGCGCAGCGGCAACCGCGAGGACCTGATCAGGGAAGGCATCGCCTGCTACCAGACCTTCATGCGCGGTCTGCTAGACATCACCGACAACATCGTGGACGGCCAGATCGTGCCCCCTTCCAATGTGGTGCGTCACGATGGTGACGACCCCTATCTGGTGGTGGCGGCCGACAAGGGCACTGCCACGTTTTCCGACATCGCCAACGGGGTGGCGCGCGAATACGGCTTCTGGCTGGACGACGCCTTCGCGTCCGGCGGTTCGGCCGGCTACGACCACAAGGGCATGGGCATCACCGCCAAAGGCGGTTGGGAATCCGTGAAACGCCATTTCCGCGAAATGGGGGTGGATACGCAGAGCGCGGACTTCACGGTAGCGGGCATCGGCGACATGTCCGGAGACGTGTTCGGCAACGGCATGCTGCTGTCGCCGCACATCCGGCTAATCGCGGCCTTCGATCACCGTCACATCTTCCTCGATCCGGGTCCGCAGGCGACCAGCAGCTTCGCGGAACGCAAGCGACTATTCGAATTGCCGCGTTCAAGCTGGGCGGACTACGACACGAAACTGATTTCCGAAGGCGGCGGCGTGTTTCCGCGCTCGGCAAAAATCATCAAGCTGTCGCCGGAGGTGCGCGCCGCTCTGGATACCGATGCGCATCAACTGACCCCGAATGACCTGATACGGGCGATCCTGAAGGCTCCGGTGGACCTGCTGTGGAATGGCGGCATAGGCACCTACGTGAAATCCAGCCAGGAAAGCAACAACACGGTTGGTGATCGCAGCAACGACGCCATCCGCGTCAACGGCCGCGACCTGCGCTGCAAGGTCGTGGGGGAAGGCGGCAATCTCGGCTGCACCCAACTCGGGCGCGTCGAATACGCGCTCAACGGCGGCCGCATCAACACCGACTTCATAGACAACTCGGCGGGCGTGGATTGCTCGGATCACGAGGTCAACATCAAGATCCTGCTCAACGTGGTGGCCGGCGAGAAACGCTTCACGGAGATGCAGCGCAACAAACTGCTGGCGGAGATGACCGACGAAGTCGGCGAGCTGGTGCTGCGCGACAACTACATGCAGGCCCAGGCCCTGTCCATCGCGGAATCCCAGGCCGCCGCACGCATCAACGAGCATGTGTACCTGATGCGCACGCTGGAGCGCAGCGGGCTCCTGAACCGCGTCATCGAGTTCCTGCCGGATACCGAGGAACTCAAGGCGCGCCGGGCCGCCGGTCGCGGGCTGGTACGCCCGGAACTCGCGGTACTGCTCGCCTACAGCAAGATATCCATCTACAACGCGCTGTTGGC
>DASSRV010000063.1:0-8338 GCA_035701605.1 Gammaproteobacteria bacterium | reverse complement strand
ATAGCCCGGAATAATGTGCAAGACTACACGGCTCGCCGCGTTTTTTTCTTCCTACCCTCGTCGGAGCGTGCCGACGCACCGAAGCGAGCAAGGAAAGCCCGAAGGGGCGAAGCCAGGGATGGCGAGCTCCCGCGATCGAGGCAGGAGCCTTGTGAGTGATGTACAGGGATCTACAAATGCCGCGGGAGACATGGATGTCGGGAGCGGCCGGGACTCCGCAGCGCAGGCAGGTTTTTGCTCCTGCAAAACCTACATTTCCGCCTTTCACGCTTTGCTTCCTGCTGCGCGTGAAAGTCCAGGGCTTGCATCCTGCAAGCCCGTTCGCTGCTTTCGCAGCTCACCCACGGCGGTCGCGCAGGAATGACGGAGTGGTGGCGAAGCCGCACTTAATTAAAACCTGGATTCCCACTTACGTGGGAATGACGAGAGTGGCCGCCGAAGACGGCGACTTATCAAGAGCTGGATACCGGCCTTTCCCGGAAATTGCTCCTGCATTTCCGGGACTTCCGCCATCCTGGCGGTCGGCAGGTTTTTGCTCCTGCAAAACCTGCACTTCCACCATCCCTGGTGGTCGGCAGGTTTTTGCTCCTGCAAAACCTGCACTTCCACCATCCCTGGTGGTCGGCAGGTTTTTGCTCCTGCAAAACCTGCACTTCCACCATCCCTGGTGGTCGCGCACGAATGACGAAGGCAAAACCACACCCTCACCCCAACCCTCTCCCGAATGGAGAGGGAGCAATAATCAGCCCGCCGTCAGATACTGCACACTGAACCATCTCCGATCATCAGTCCAGACCCGCTCGATCTGATAACCGGCCCGCGCTGCCAAGCGCGCGAAACTTTCCAGTGTGTATTTGTGGCTGTATTCCGTGATGATGATTTCATTGGCCTTGAAGCTGAAACGCTCATCGGCCACCTGCACGATCTGATCCCTGTCGCTGACCAGTTGCATGACAATACGGCTTGCGTCGTGATCGAAGGGCGCGCGATGGTGAAAGCGGGAAAGCTCGAAATCGCCGTCCATTTCCGCATTGATGCGGCGCAGGATGTTGAGATTGAATTCGGCGGTGGTGCCTGCCGAATCGTTGTACGCGGCTTCGAGTACCCGCAGGTCCTTGCGCAGGTCAACGCCGAGCAATAATGCGCCTTCGGAGCCGGCCAGCCGGCGCAGATTGATGAGCAGTTCCACCGCGGCGTCGGGTTCGAAATTGCCGATGGTGGAACCGGGGAAATACACGGCCTTGCGTGCCGCGTTCCGTCGCGGCCGCGGCACGGCGAAGGGCTGCGAGAAATCGGCACACACCGGCAGGACTTCCAGCGCAGGATAACGCTGATTCAGCTTGTCCGCGGCCCTGACCAGGTGTTCGCGTGAAATGTCCACCGGCACATAGGCGACCGGATCGCGCAGCGTATCCAGCAGCAAGCGGGTTTTGAGGCTGCTGCCGCTGCCGGGCTCGATCAAGACCAGTTGTGAACCGAGTGCGGCGGCGATTTCCGCCACGTGGGTTTCCATGATGCCGAGTTCGGTGCGGGTCGGGTAATACTCGGGCAGTTCGCAGATTGCATCGAATAATTGCGAGCCGCGTGCATCGTAGAAATACTTGCAGGGCAGGGTTTTCTGCGGCGCGCGCAGGCCGGCAAGGATTTCCTCGCGCACGTCGCCATCCTGCGGATGGTAATCGTGCAAGGTCACGGACAGTGCTTGCGATATTTGCATGTCAGGCATCCTTTGCCAGGCGCAGGCCGGAAAACTGCCAGCGTGCGTGGGGTGGAAAGAAATTGCGATAGGTGCTGTGGATGTGCGAGTGCGGCGTGACGCAGGAGCCGCCGCGCAGCACCATCTGGCCGGACATGAACTTGCCGTTGTATTCGCCGAGCGAACCGGCGAGTGGCTTGAAACCCGGATAACTCAGGTAGGGACTGGCGGTCCATTCCCAGACGTCACCGTACACCTGACAGGTTGGGCTGCTCTCCGCCGCAGGATGAAAACGCGCCTGCTCCAGAAGATTGCCGGCGACGGGGTATTCCACCGCGAAGGCTTCCCATTCGGCTTCCGTCGGCAGGCGTGCCCCCGCCCAGCGCGCAAACGCGTCGGCTTCGTAGTAGTTGACATGCGTGACGGGGGCCGCCATGTTCAGGTCCCGCAGGCCGCCCAAGGTGAATTCCGCATTCATGTCTTCATGCCAGTACAGCGGCCGGCTCCAGGCCTCGCGTTGCAGCGTGGCCCAGCCGTCGGACAACCACAGTTCCGGTTTCCGGTAGCCGTGGTCCCGGATGAAGTCGAGATACTCCCCGTTCGTGACCGGCCGGTTGGCCAGCGCGTGGGTGTTAAGGAAAACACGGTGACGCGGGGATTCATTGTCGAAGGCAAAACCCGTTCCGGCATGGCCGATCTCCACCAGACCGCCGGGGCGCGCGAGATATTTCAGCGGTGTCGCGTCAGTGGCGGGCGGTCCCGGCAACTCGCGCCAGGCTGGAGCAAGCGGGTTCTGCCACAAGAGGTGCTTGATGTCGGTCAGCAGCAATTCCTGATGTTGCTGTTCGTGATTGATTCCGAGCGTGACCAGAAATGCAAGTGCCGGCTCGGCATCCGTCCGTGCCAGCAGTTTCTCCATGTGTGCGTCCACGTGCGCGCGATACGCGAGGATGTCCGCTACACCGGGACGCGTGATGAGGCCGCGTTGCGGGCGCGGGTGCATGCGACCGACAGTGTTGTAGTAGGAATTGAAGAGATAATCGAATTGCGGATGGAACGCCTGATACTCGGGCAAGTGTTCACTCAACAGGAAGCGCTCGAAGAACCAGGTGGTGTGCGCCAGATGCCATTTTGCCGGGCTGGCGTCCGGCATGCTCTGCGCCGTCATGTCCTCGGGGCTGAGTCCGCGACACAGTTCTGCGGTGACGGCGCGCACCTGCCGGTAATGCAGCGTCAGCGAGGCAGCGCCGGTGTCGGCGGAGCGGGTAGAGGCGACGGTGTTCATGGCCGAGTGGGCGCCGTTCTGGGCTTGGGAACAGGGTAACAGCACAGGCCGGAGTGTCAAATGACGTGATGCGGCACAGGCTGAAGACTGGAAAGGGGGTAGGTTTCCCGGCCTTTGGCCGGGAGGCTTTATCCGGACTGGATACCGGCCTCGGCTTTGGCATCCTGCGTCGCTCTACCGCCTACATCCCTGTAGGCGTACGCCGGTATGACGGAGAAGCTGAGGTTAGTGTCGGTAGGGCGAAATTTGCCAGCTCATGCAGATAACATGTTGTCGTCACTCCGGCGAAGGCCGGAGTCCAGATCTTGATCGGTTTCCCGGCCTTTGGCCGGGAGGCTTTAATTTGACTGGATACCGGCCTCCGCCGGTATGACGAAGAAACTGAGGTTTGTATTGGCTGATCTGTGCCGGTATGACGGAGGAGCTGAGGCTTGCGTCGGCTGAATTTTCGCCGGTATGACGAAGATTGCGGTTACGTGTTCAATTCCAGCGTTTGAAAATCAGGCTGGTATTGGTGCCGCCGAAGGCGAAGTTGTTGTTCATGATGAAGTCGGTCTCGATGTCGCGGCCATCGCCGGTCAGGTAATCGAGTTCGGCGCAGCGCGGATCGGGATGCTCCAGATTGAGGGTGGGTGCGAACCAGCCCTCGCGCATCATCTCGATGGGCAGCCAGGATTCGAGCGCACCGGCGGCGCCGAGTGTGTGGCCGAAATAGCTTTTCAGTGAACTGATCGGTACGGCATGGTCGAAGACTTCGCGCGTGGCGACAGTTTCGGCGATGTCGCCGAGGTCGGTGGCGGTGCCGTGCGCGCTGACGTAGCCGATGGCATCCGGTGATACCCTGGCGTCTGCAAGCGCCAGTTGCATGGCCTGTACCATGGTCTCGACACGCGGCTGGGTCATGTGCGCGCCATCGCTGTTGGTGCCGAAACCGACGACTTCGGCGTAGATGCGCGCGCCGCGTGTCTGTGCGTGCTCCAGTTCTTCAAGAATGAGCGTAACCGCGCCTTCGCCCAGCACCAGCCCGTCACGGTCGCGATCAAACGGACGCGGCGTGGTGTGCGGCGCGTCGTTACGCAGGCTCGCGCCGTACATGGTGTCGAACATGGCGACCGGCCCGATGCTGAATTCCTCGCCACCGCCCGCCACCATGACATCCTGTTGACCATATTTGATGGCTTCGTAGGCGAAGCCGATGGCCTGACTGCCGGAGGTGCAGGCACTGCTGGATGGGATCATGCGGCCGGTGATGCCGAACAGCATGCTGATGTTGACGGCGCCGGTGCTGCTCATCATCCGCACATAGGTGTTGGAGGTCACGTTGCGCACTTTGTAGTACACGTCCAGGCTGCCGAACGCGACCACGGCCTGTGCACTGCCAGCGGAAGCGCCGTGTGCGATGCCGGTACGGCCCGATTGCAGCACCGGATCGCCGAGAAGCCCGGCATCGTTCAAGGCGCGCTCCGCGGAAAGCGTGGACATGAGCGCAACCGGGCCCATGCTGCGCGTGATCTTGCGGGTGTAATGCTCCGGAACATCGAATGCCGCGACACGCGCACCGAGTCGGGTCTTGAGTCCCTGATAACGATCCAGTTCCGTTAGATAGCGCACGCCGGATTCGCGTGCGCGCAATTTTGCGTGGATGCTGTGCCAGTCGTGACCGAGCGCGGTCAGTCCGCCCATGCCGGTGACGACCACGCGGCGCATCAGCACATGCCGCCGTTGACGGAAATCACCTGGCGCGTGATGTAGGCCGCGGAGTCTGAAAACAGGTACGCCACCAGTCCCGCGACTTCTTCCGGTGTGCCGAGGCGGCCCATCGGCACCTGCTTGAGGATTTCATCCAGGGGCGCGCTCTCCAGCATGCCAGTATCAATCGGGCCGGGCGCGACGCAGTTGACAGTGATGCGACGGCTGGCCAGTTCCAGCGCCAGTGCCTTGGTCGCGCCGATGATGCCGGCCTTGGCGGCGCTGTAATTGGTCTGGCCGCGGTTGCCCATGACGCCCGACACCGAGGCGATGGTCACAATGCGGCCGCCGTCGCGCAAGCGCACCAGCGGCATGACGAGGGGACGCAGCACGTTGTAGAAGCCGCCCAGATTGGTGCTGATGACGCGATCCCAGTCTTCACCGGACAGGGCCGCAAAAGTGTTATCGGCGGTGATGCCGGCATTGCAGACCACGCCCCAGAATGCGCCGTTTGTCTTGATATCCGTTTCCAGCGCCTGCTGCACACCCTCGCGGTCGGCGAGATCGAAACCGAGGCTGTGCGCCTTGCCGCCGGCGGCGCGGATGTCTTCCGCGAGGGCGTCGGCTTTCGCGGCATTGCGGTGGTAGTGCAGACTGACGTCGAAACCGGCTGCGCCCAGGGCGCGCGCCACCGCGCCGCCAATACCGCCGCTCGCGCCGGTGACCAGTACCCGTTTTGCTTCGCTCATGGGGCTGCTCCTGATTGCAGAGTCGGCACTGTATCCATCTCCACGATGATGATGCTGGCTTCGGCGAGCAGACGGCCCGCGCATTCGATACGGCAGGCACAGGCGGCCAGCCCGCCGCTGTCGCCAAATTCGCGTTGCGCAAACACATCGAGCTGCATGCTGTCGCTGAACCAGGCCGACGTGGCGCGGTAGCGGCGCGTACCGAGCAACATGCCGGCGCGTGGTGCACGTTGTTCACGACGCCCGTTCAGGCCGGCATGTGCCGCAATGGCCTGTGCCATGAGTTCGATGCCGACCCAGCTCGGCACGCCCCGGCCCGCGACAAAGAACGGGTGCGCGGGGGTGATGGCGGCCACGGCATGGATGCGGTCGTCGGTATCGTCCAGCACGCCGTCAATCAGCACCGCGCGACCGGCGTGGGGAATCAGTTCACGGGCGGGCGGGAAAGGCGTCTGCATCAGCCGCGTCCCATGACCAGACAGATATTATTGCCGCCGAAGGCGAAGGAATTGCTGGCGGCGATGTCGCAACGGCAGGCTTCGCTCGCGGCACCGCACAGTTCGAGTGGCGCGAGCGCGGGGTCGGCCTCACCGTCCCAGCGATGCGGCGGCAGCGGTGCCGGCGCGGGTTCCTGCAGCAGCAGCCAGCAGAATGCGGCTTCCAGCGCACCGGCTGCACCCAGCGTATGACCTACCAAGGGTTTGGTGGAACTGCACGGCAGCCCGGTGCCGAATACGCGCGCCACGGCGTGGCTTTCGACGAGATCGTTCTGCGGCGTGGCGGTGCCGTGCAGGTTGAGATAATCCACGTCCTGTGCCGCGATGCCGGCGTTGCTCAATGCCTGACGCATGGCCAGTTCCGCGCCGCGACCTTCCGGGTCGGGCGCGGAGATGTGATGCGCGTCGGAGGATTCGCCGATGCCGAGCAGCACCACCGGCCCCGGCTCGCGTGTCATCAGGAAAATCGCCGCGCCCTCGCCGATGTTGATGCCGTCACGGTGACGGCTGAAAGGATTGCACAGGCTCTGCGACACCGATTCCAGTGCGCCGAAGCCGTTCAGCGTGAGCCGGCACAGCGTATCCACGCCGCCGGTGATGACCGCGTCGCACACGCCGCTCCGCAACAGACGCCGTGCCGAAGACAGCGCCTTGGCACTGGAGGTACACGCGGTCGAGACCGTCCAGGCCGGACCGCCGATGTCGAGCGCGCGGCGCAGGTATTCGCTGGGACCGCTGATTTCCTGTTGCCGGTAATCGTAGCCGGCGGGGAACGTGCCGCTGTGCACCCAGTGGGCGGTGGCGGCCTCGCCCTCGGCGATGCCGGAGGTGCCGGTGCCGAGCACGATGCCGATGCGTTCAGCGCCGTAACGCGCGCGCGCGGCCTCGATCTGCGGACGTATCTGCGCGATGGCGGCGTTCAACATCCGGTTGTTGCGTGAGGCATACGCGGCGAGCTCCGCCTCGATGTCCGGCAGTTCGGCCTCCACCACGCCGACGTGCACGCGGCGGCCGTGAATCAGGTCCTCGCGCACTTTCATGCCGGCGCTGGAGCCGGCGTAAAGATTGCGGCGCACGCCGGCGCTGTCGTTGCCGAGCGCGCACAGGATACCGAGTGCATTGAGGAAGACCGGCGTCATGGTCCGGTTCCCGAGGGCGCGAGCGGTGTCATGCGCACCACCAGTTTGATGGGCGGAATGGCGATGCTGATGTGCTGTTGCGCCGGCGTCGCGCCCGATTTCTCGATGTGCGTGATCAGATGGCTGCCCTCGAACAGCTCGCGCACCTCGCCGTGGTTGCGCGATGAAACCTTGAGCGTGAGGCCGTGCAGGCGCGATTGCAGCACATCGGGATCGGCCAATGTCAGTTCCAGCATCGCCACCAGCGTGTCGGCGTGCAGCGAGGGATTGTCGGGTTGACTGCTGATGGCGTGACCGTCGTAGCGGAGGGTGAACAACCCGGTGCCGAACAGGCTGGAGCCGGCCAGTTGCAGTTGTTGCGCGTTTATTTCGAGGCGGCCGAGGAAGGTCCGGTTGTGGCCGTCGCGCTCGATGCTGACCAGGTGCGTTGCGTCCACGGCCGGCAGTTGCGCCGGCGGCAGCAGGCAGATGTGGCCGGCGCGGCCGAGCGGCATGCAGCCCGGCGCGGGTGGCGCACTGGCGCAGCCGATCAGCCAGACTGTCGGCAACAGCAACAGGATTCTGAACGCACGCATCATGCCGGATTCCGCGGGGTGGGCGGCAAGGATAACGGAGCCGCGAGATAGCTTGCCAGTATGCCGATCAGGGTGGCGAGACCGAAGGCGTGCAGTGCGGGAATCTGGCTCAGGGCCAGCAGGCCGAACGAGGCCAGCGTGGTCGCGGCCGACAGCGTGACCGCGAGCGCGGGCGAGCGCCGCAGCGCGCCGCCTTCGCGCAGGAACACCGCGTAATCGCGGCCCAGACCCAGGATCAGGATCAGGGCCACCACCACGAACACGTTCAGCGGTACGCCGAGCCAGCCCAGTGCGCCGAGCGTCACGCCCAGCGCCAAGAGCGGCGGATACAACATGCGCAGTGCCTCGCGCCGGCCGTAACGCCACACCAGCAACGCGGAAATCAGCAGGTAGCCGAGAATCACCAGCCAGGTGGCGCGCTCGCGGATGCGCTGGAAAGTGTCCGCGATGCGGTTCAGCGGTGCAACGAATTGCACGCCGGGCAGGGTCGTCGCCAGCTTGCCGAGCGCGGCGGCGTCGAGCTCGTGTCTGCCGATGACGGTGGCGATGAGCGCGACGCCGTGATCGGTCGGAATCACGAAGCGTTCGAGATCCGGCGCGGCACGGAACAGAACGGCATCGGTGAGCGGCGCGTGTGATGCGGCGTGCCACGCGGTTTCGATCCGTGTCGCGAGTTGTGCGGGCAGACCGAGGCGCGTGAACGCCTCG
>DASSRV010000062.1:0-2418 GCA_035701605.1 Gammaproteobacteria bacterium | reverse complement strand
GCTGTATCCCGATGCGCTGCATATCAGCCGTTCCTTGCGCAAAGCCCTGCGGCGTGACAACTACCGGGTGACGCTGGACAGCGCGTTTCCGGATGTCATGCGCGCGTGCGCGGAATCGCGTCCCGGGCAAACCGGCACCTGGATCACGGCCGACATGCAGGCGGCCTATACTGAACTGCATCGGCTCGGGTATGCGCACTCTGTTGAAATCCGGATGGACGGCGAACTGGTGGGCGGTCTGTACGGCGTGGCGCTGGGCAAGGTGTTTTTCGGTGAATCCATGTTCAGCAGAAGAACCAATGGCTCGAAAATCGCATTGGCCTGGTTGATGCGGCAATTGCTTGCCTGGGATTTCAGGTTGCTGGATTGTCAGGTCGCATCCCCGCACCTCGCCCGGCTCGGCATGAGCACGCTGCCGCGCGACGCGTTTCTGGCGCGGCTGGAACGCGACGCGCGCGCACCGGACCGGACCGGTCGCTGGCAACTCGATGTCACCCCGGTGTTCTGATGCGTGAAGCCGCTCACGAACGTCTGGCCCTGTACCTGTCACCGGAGCACCCTTGCGGTTACCTCGAAGGCCGGACGGCGCGCACCGTGTTCCTCGACCCGCAGGTGACGCCGCAGCAGCCGCTTTACACTGCCTTCGCGGCACAGGGTTTCCGGCGCAGCGGCAGCATCCTGTATCGCCCGCAGTGTGCAGAGTGCCGGGCCTGCGTACCGGTACGCGTTCCGGTTCAGGATTTCAAACCGGACCGCGGCCAACGGCGGACGTGGCGCCGCAACCGGGATCTGCGCGTCAGCCTGCGGCCCACCGAAGCCGATCCCGCGCACTTTGACCTGTACCGGCGCTATCTCGCCGCGCGTCATCCCGGCGGCGGCATGGATGTACACACCGAAGCGGATTACACCGGTTTCCTCGTCAGTCGCTGGAGCCACACGGTGTCGGCGGAATGGCGCCTGGGTGAACGCCTGCTCGCGGTCGCGGTCATGGATGAACTGGATGCGGCCCTGTCCGCGGTTTACACCTTCTATGATCCCGCCTCGCCGGAACGCAGCCTCGGCACCCAGGCAATCCTGTGGCAGATCGAGACCGCGCGGCAGCGCGGATTGCGCTGGCTCTACCTCGGTTACTGGATCGCGGCCAGCCGGAAAATGGCTTACAAGGACCGTTTCCGTCCCCTCGAACGTCTTGTGGACGGCGCGTGGCATCGGCTTGAATGAGCGGCTTGGTTGAACCCGCGGCCCGAATCCGGCAGAATCTGCGCGCCCTGAACGGCCCGGCCGGCTCAGGCCAGCCCGCAACGCGCCGAGGATGTATGCCGAAAGAGGAAAATATCGAAATGGAAGGCAAGGTCGTCGAGACCCTGCCCAACACCACGTTCCGCGTCGAACTCGACAACGGCCACGTGGTGCTTGCCCACATCTCCGGACGCATGCGCAAGCACTACATCCGCATCCTCACCGGCGACCGCGTGACGGTCGAACTGACCCCCTACGATCTCAGCAAGGGCCGCATCACCTATCGCGGCCGATAAGCGCCGTTGCCCCTTGTCCCTGCCGGTGCTACGCTCCCGGCGCGGGGTTGGTTCCGCGCCACTCAAACAGGGAGTCAAAGCCATGCGTCACTTCAATATATATGGTGTGCGCACACTGATCGCAGTCGGTCTGCTTGCGGGTGCCGGCTTGTGCGCTGCCGCCCAGCCCGCTTTCGCACCGACCGATATCAAGGCTCAGGCCAAGGCCCTGGTGCAACTGCTTGCCGAAGGCGAATATGCCATGGCGGAAAACGGGTTCACGGCCAAGATGCAGCAGGCCCTGCCGGCAGCCAAATTGAAAGCAACCTGGCAGCAGATTCAAGCACAGGCTGGCAATTACGAAAAGATGACCGAGGTCAAGCAGACCGAAGCCAAGGGTTACCGCGTGGTGCTGGTGAAGACCCTGTTCAAGAACAAGGCACTCTGGACGCAGGTGGCTTTTGACCCGTCCGGTAAAATTGCAGGCTTGTATTTCAAGCCGGTTCCCGCCACTTGATCGGACATCATCGGCACGAATCGGGTTGATTGCCGATTCGTGCCGATTCATTCCGCCGGTTCGGAATCCGCGAGTTTCGCAGGCAGGGCAATCGGCTCGATGCGGATATCAAACTCCCCATCCTTCACACTGACGCGCACGTGTCCGCCGTGCGCGAGCTGGCCGAACAGCAGTTCCTCGGCCAGCGGACGCTTGATGTGTTCCTGGATGACGCGCGCCATGGGTCGCGCGCCCATCTTCGGGTCGTAACCGCGCTCCGCCAGCAGTCTCTTTGCGGCTTCGTCCACGTCCAGCATCACGCCCTTCTGCTCCAGTTGGCCTTCCAGTTCGATGACGAACTTGTCCACCACGCGCGCGATGGTACGCGGGTCCAGGCTGTTGAACTGG
>DASSRV010000061.1:0-8474 GCA_035701605.1 Gammaproteobacteria bacterium | reverse complement strand
GTCCGTTCTGCACACTAGCGAGTGCTTCGGCCAGTACCGTCAGTGTATCGCGGGCCGGCTCACGATCCGGGAACATGGCCCACTCGAACCGCCCCATCCCGTGCCCGAGCCGGGCTTGCGCATTGGCCAGAGCGGCCTGTGCCGCTTCCAGCAAGGACACGAACTCCGGCATGTCGCCGGCCGTCTCGCGGTATTCCTTGGCCAAATCCTGCAACAGTTCGCCGCACTGGCGACTGGATAGCGTATTGCCGAAGTACTGCGTGGCAATTTCCGGCAACTGATGCGCCTCGTCCACGATCACCGCATCTACTCCCGGCAGCAGCGCGCCAAAACCCTCTTCCTTGAGCAGCATGTCCGCCAGCAACAGGTGATGATTGATGACCACGACATCCGCTTCCTGGGCATGGCGGCGCGCCTCCAGCACATGGCAGCGGCTGAATTCAGGGCAGTTCTGTCCGAGGCAATTTTCTGCCGTGGAGGTGACTTGCGGCCAGACCGGCGACGTTTCCGGAACCGCGTCCAGTTCCGAAATCTCGCCGCTGCGCGTTTCGCCCGCCCACTGCCTGACCCGATCGAGGTTATGCACGCTGTCACGCGAATCGAACAGCCCTTCGCTGGAATGCGTCAGCAGCGCCAGACGGTGACGGCAGAGATAATTGGCGCGACCCTTCAGCAAGGCCGCCTTGACCGGCATGCCAAGCGCGGCACGCACTGCGGGAAGGTCGCGATGATACAACTGGTCCTGAAGGGTCTTGGTGCCGGTGGAAATCAGCACGCGCGCACCCGACAACAGGGCAGGTACCAGATAAGCGAACGTCTTGCCGGTACCGGTGCCCGCTTCCGCGATCAGCAATGAGCCATCCGCGAGCGTTGCGCCGATTCTTTCGGCAAGCTGCTGCTGCTGGCTGCGCACCGAGAACCCGGGCAACTTGCCGGCAAACAGGCCGTCGGCACCCAGCAAATCGGCATAATCAGTCATGGCTCTGCGAGGGCCTGTCGAGGCTACCGACAGCTTTCAGGGGACCACCCCCAGCGGCAGTTTGCTGAGCAGGTCGGCCTGATCCTGGCTCAGTACGGTTTGCTGCGCATCGGCTTGCAACACGGCGTTGCGGGCCGCGAGCGCCTTGTCCGGGAAACGCCGCGGATCGAGTGTGTCGGGGGCACGCATCATCGCCACCAGCAAGGCGATCTCCTGGGGTTGCAACTGTGCGAAGGGCTTGCGGAAATATGCCTGGCTCGCAGCAGCGAGACCAATCACCGGCTTGCCGTGGTCGCTGCCCATCGGCACATCGTTGATGTACGCCTCGAGAATGGCGCTCCGATTGAACCGGAGTTGCAGGCTTGTAATCATTACCCGCAACCCGATACCGGAGGCTTCCGGGAAATATACCTGTACCAGACCTTGCGTAACCGGGCTCAGCGTGGTGGCGCTTGCGTCATAGAATGACGGATCCAGGATAGCCAGTACGCTATTGGGCAGGAACGCGGTCGCCGATTGCAGATTGATACTACTCGCGGGGTGTGCGCTCTGCTGCGCCAGATCCTGAACAAAGCGACCGGATACATTCCGCACCTGGATGCCGCCATACACAGCCGCAGCGACGAGGATCAATACGATCGCTGTCAGCACCAACAGCGGAACACGGGAGCGCCGCTCGCGCATGCCCTGCTCGCGACGCTTCTGCAGCTCGCGTTGCGTCGCAGAGCTGCGGCGTTTGAGCACTTCCCGGATCGTATGCTCACCCATGGACACCCTCCTTTGGGGGACAGACTGGCGGCAGGGGCACCATTCTATAGCATTGACCCGCAATCCGGGATTCCGCTCTGGGCCTGACGCGCCGCCAGAAGGTATAATCGGCAGTTATCGTCTTGCGCCAGGCCGCGACGGCCTGGCGTTTCCGCAGATTCAACTTGATGGACCCGAAATGACCGGCAATAAAGCACTTTCCGACTGGGTGGCCGAAGTCGCGGCCCGGACCCGGCCCGACCAGATTCACTGGTGCGATGGTTCGGAATCCGAATACCGCGAACTCATCAGCCTGATGCTGAAGAACGGCATGCTCAAGGAGCTGAACCAGAACACCCATCCCGACTGTTTCCTGCACCGTTCCAATCCCGCAGACGTGGCGCGCGTGGAGCACCTGACCTTCATATGCAGCAGGAACCGCGACGATGCCGGCCCGAACAACAACTGGATGGACCCGACCGAGGCGCACGCCAAGATGGACGCGTTGTTCGACGGCTGCATGAAGGGCCGTACCCTGTATGTCATCCCCTATTGCATGGGGCCCATTGACTCGCCGCTTTCACGCTGCGGCGTCGAAATCACCGACAGCCCCTACGTCGTGGCCAACATGCGGATCATGACCCGCATGGGTGCGGCTGCGCTGAAGCGCATTGAACGAGAAGGCAACTTCATCAAGGGCCTGCACTCCATCGGCGATCTCAATCCGGAACGCCGCTTCATCATGCACTTCCCGGAAGAACTGAGCATCAAGAGCTTCGGTTCCGGCTACGGCGGCAATGCACTGCTCGGAAAGAAATGCCACGCACTGCGCATTGCGAGTTGGCAGGCGCGCACCGAAGGCTGGCTGGCAGAGCACATGCTGATTGTCGGTATCGAGAACCCGCAGGGTGAAGTGCACTACATTGCCGCCGCGTTCCCCTCGGCATGCGGCAAGACCAACCTCGCCATGCTGATCCCGCCGGCCTCGCACAAGGGCTGGAAGGTCTGGACCGTGGGCGACGATATCTGCTGGATGCGCATCGGGGAAGATGGCCGGCTCTGGGCCATCAACCCGGAGGCCGGTTATTTCGGCGTGGTGCCGGGCACCAACCCCAAGACCAACAAGAATGCCTACGACATGATCACCCGCCACACCATCTTCACGAATGTGGCGGTCACGGCAGACAATCAGCCGTGGTGGGAAGGTTTGAAGGACGGTCAGCCGGTCATCAACTGGAAGGGTGAATCCTGGAAGGATGGCAACGGTGCGGCCGCACACCCTAATTCCCGCTTTACCGTATCCGCCCGGCAGAATCCCAGTTATTCGCCGAAGTCCGAGGATCCGCGCGGCGTACCCATCTCCGCCATCGTGTTTGGCGGTCGGCGCGCGGACGTGGCGCCTCTGGTCTATGAAGCCCGCGACTGGGCGCACGGCGTCATGATTGGCGCCGGTGTCGCTTCCGAGACCACCGCCGCTGCCACCGGACAGGTGGGGGTGGTGCGACGCGACCCCATGGCCATGAAGCCGTTCTGCGGTTACAACTTCGCGGATTACTGGGCGCACTGGCTCTCCTTCGCGGAGCGCTCCACGAAGCTGCCGCGCATTTTCCACGTCAACTGGTTCCGCCAAGACCAGTATGGTCACTTCATGTGGCCGGGTTTCGGCGAAAACCTGCGGGTACTGCGCTGGATCATTGACCGTTGCGACGGCAGTGCTGCCGCCACGGAAACGCCCATTGGCTATACGCCTACCGCGGAGGCCATTGACCTGCACGACCTGAACGTGAGCAGAGACACCATGCAGGCCCTGCTGTCGGTGGATCATGGCAAATGGCGAAAGGAGATGGAGATGCTGCGGGAGTATTTCGACGGCTACGGCGTGAGGCTACCGGATGCGTTGCGTGCCGAGCACGCGCGGGTCGTGGAGAAACTGGGCACGGTGTGAATCGCCGCAGCAGGCGTCAACAGAAACGCCGCTTGTCGCGGCGTTTCTGTTATCAGATCATGACGCCGATCAATGTATGGTATTGGTACCCGTCACGGACAGGGCATGGCGGGCAGGCAGGATTTCCGGCGGGACATACGTCCCGCGCGAGGAAAGATCCGTCAGGCTCACGTGCCCGTCTTCACTGACTTCAATCAGCAGGTGTTCGCGCGAGATGTCGCTCTGCGCGGTCTCGATGCGTATGTCGCAATGCGACGAGCGACCCACGGTATTGCGTCCGGCGCGCAGCAGATGCGCCACGCCATCCTGACCCAGGAGCGACAGCCCCGCGCCATCCTGTTTCAGCAGATAACGGTTGTGTGCAAGGTACACCGTCAGGTTTGAACCGCTGGCCAGATCCACATTGATGCTGTGACGGCGCGGCAATCGTGCGTAAATGCTGTGACGGGTGGTGCTGAAACGCGGCTCCAGCCCGAAAGAGTGACGCATGCCATGCGGCATGACCGGCTCTCCATCCTGCGCCTCGGTCTTGCGCAGTTCATGATGCAGGTTATCCAGCAGGTTGCGTCGCGCATCCAGATACCGGATGTAATGCGCGAGCGTGAGACGGTGGAAACTTTCCGGAAACTGCTCGGCATTGCCGACCGCGAACAGGATACTGGGCCACTCGTGATCATCCGGCACCCGACTGATGTCGAGCTGGTGCCATAAACGTACTACGGACAAGCCGGTCTCCGCGGAACGCACCATGATGTCCACGGCATTCTTGTAGGCGCGCCCGGTATGCCGGATTTCGCGCAGCAGCGATTGGCCGTCCATCCCCGCAAGTTGTTCCATGCTTGAAGTCGGCACCTTCAGCCGCAAATCCAGAAATTCGCCAAACTGCTCCGCATCGGCAAAACTCTGCACGACGCCCGCCACTTCGATTTCCAGTGGCTGCTTGCGCAGTCGCAATTTCAGGCGTTTCAGGAATGCAATCAAGGCCGGCTTCCGGTGGCTTCAGATGATGCCCAGATTAGCCCCGGAACGCCCCCAATTCCTTGATGCAGTTCGCATTTCCCATCACTATCCCGCCGCACAGCCGTCGGAACCCTGCTCCTCGCACTGGTCGGACGGCAGCGCGATACCGGCTCCGTTCACGTCGTAGAGCGAGATATTCTGGAATACCGAGACATCAATGAAGCCGCTTTGCAGCAGGCCACCGGTCTGTGAGTTCGCTGCCGATTGCTGACCGGAGTTCGTCACCTGAATGGTCTGGTTGATGGTGACACCCAAATCCAGGGCAATCTGACCGGCGATGGGTCCACCTGCGATGGAAGGTATGAATTCAGGGTTGTTCAGGAAGGTCTGGGATGCGCCCGTACCCACCTCTATCAGCGCAGTGCCTGATGTTCCTTGTGGCATCAATACATTGATTTCCTGACCGCTTGCACCAATCTGGCCGCCTGCCACCAACACGATGTCATTGGCCGCAACACTGGTAGCGGTAGTGCCCGGATTCTGGATCACCGAACCCTGGCTGCCGCCCACCAGGATAACCGTGTCCGCCGACAGATTACCGGAGGTCAATGTCACATCGCCCGTACCCGCAAGCAGCAGCGTGGCCGAATTGCTGAGCAGCATGTCGCCGCTGACGGCCACGTCACTCGCCACCGGTGTATTTATACCGCTTCCGTTGCGGGCCGCACCCATGTCAACCTCGCCGCTGTAGCCGTTGAATGCGGTACCGGTGATGTTGAGTCCGCTGCCCGTACCACCGATAGTAACTGTCGTGCCACTGGTCACCGGCAGGATGGTCGCCACCGCACTGCCGCTCACGGAGCCTGTACCGCCATTGAAGCCCATGCTGTCGGCCAGGAAGCTGGTATTGCCGCCAATTACCAAATTCTGATTGAAGGTCAGCCCGCCCGAACTGCTTCGCAACGTGCCACCGCTCAGCGACAAATTGGCATCATAGGTCTGGTTGCCGGAAGTCGTAACATTGCTGGCACTCGCGCTCTGGCCAGATATGGCGAGGCTGGCAAGCGGCGTGCTGCCGCCAACCGTGTCGGTCAGTTTCACCGTACCACCGGCGGCCGTGAGTGTCAGAGCTCTGGCGCCATTCACTGTACCGTCAAGAGTGATGCCCTTGTTGCCGTTGAGGCTGGCATTACCGCTCAGCGTCAGCGGGCCGTTCACAATGATTGTGCCACCCGAGCTGGTGAACGCGTCGTTCAGGTGCAGGTTGCCGTTGTAAGTCTGGGAGCCGGTGGTCGCTACATCACCCGTAACGATTGTGTCCCCCGTCAAGGTCAGCTTCGCCAATGGCGTGGTTTGGCCCACATCCGGCAAAGTGATATCGCCGGAACCGGTATTCACGGTCAATGACTGGCCACCGCTGGCCGCGGCATTGATGCCGCTGGCATTTGCCAGATCAAGCGCTTTGTTGGCTGTCGTGATGCTGGTATTACCCGTCAGCACTACTCCGCCGGTTACACCAGTGCCTGCAAAATTGCTCACGTCGTAGGTTCCTGACAACTTGGTCGTTCCGCTACTTTGCAGGGCGAGATTCTTCAGGGTGCTCGCACCGCTCAATTCAAGATCGCCGCTACCGGCATTCAGGGTCAGTGTCGAGGTACCGCTACCGCCCGATACCGGTTGTGCAAGACTGATATTCCCGCCTCCGCTGGCAAGCACAATGGCGGTCCCACTCGCTACTGTCACATCCGAAGAAAATTGAATATTGTTGCCGCCGGTGGACAGATTGGCATCCAGTAGCACATCTCCGTTGCCGGTCTGTGCCAGGTCACTATTCAAATTGATCGGCCCTGCGATCGTGAACGTACCTCCGTTGGCTACCGTGAGTACGCCCCCGTTGGACACGAAGCTTTGCAAATTCACGCCGCCAGATGCAGTCAGAGTAGTGCCACCGGCAGCAGTGCTGGTACCACCAGTCACCAAAATCGCTCCACTGCTCGCAGTAAGCGAAACCGTGTCGCCAGTCAGGTTGCCGTTGACCTGATTCACGCCGGCCGCACCGGTGAGAGTCAAGGCACCCCCTGCCATGAGGTTCGCATTATTGGTCAGGGTTCCGCTGCTGGTTCTGACTGCAAGCGCACCATTGCTCGCATCAAGGTCGCCATCAATCGAAAGCGCGCCAGCATTCTGGATATTAATCGAGCCAGAAGTAGAGGTAGCGCCAGCCAATGATGCAGCACCAGTATTCCGGACAACGATATCCCCGCCTGCACTCAAGGTGATATCGCTCGCATCGGTCAGCACTGGATCAGACCCCGTACCGATATTCGTGCCTGCGCTCAGATCCACATTCTGTGCTGTCACGGTCTTGCCGGTATTGTCGGTAATCGCGCCAGTGCTGTTCAACGTCACATTTCCGGTGCCGACATTGATATCAAGCAAATCGAGGGTCACGCTCGATGTAACCTGCACCGTAGCGCCGCTACCGCTCACGCTGAGCGCACTGACTGCGGAATCGCTCAGATTCAGATTGCTGACACCCGACACAACCAATTTATTCGCAGTCAGAACTGCTCCCGGAGCGTCACTGATATTTTCAACATTGCTGATGGTCAGCGCCGGAGCAGGCGCAGTAAACGAGGCGGTGATGCTGAGTGTATCTGTGGCTGCACCACCATTGATTACACCGGTCACTCCGGCACTGAGATCAAAGGTGTCTCCCCCACTGCCGCCTGTCAGATTCTCGATGCTGCTGAAGGCCAGCGTGCCGTTGACGTTGCCGCTGTTCGCTCCGCTCACCGTCCAGGTATTGGCGCTGCTTGCGCCGGTCAAGGTGTCGCTACCGGTGCTACCGACCAGGGTGGTAATATTGCTGAAGCTGCCGCCAATGCTGGTCGCCGTGCCTGCATTCGCACCCGTCAGGCTAACGCTGATCGGCCCCGCCACGCCACTGTAATCCAAGGTATCCGTCGTGCCGGTACCGCCATTGATGTTCCCGCTCACTAAACCGCCGGTCGCAAAAGCGAAACTGTCGTTCACATTACCGCCGGTCAGGTTCTGGATATTGCCGAACGTGCCGGTGACACCGGTGACAGTGCCACCGTTGCTGCTGCTGATTGTCCAGCTATTGGCCACGTTGTCACCAATCAGGGTATTGACGCCTGTGCCCGCACCGCCATCAATGTTGCCGGATAGCGTGCCGCCGTTGAGTCGGAAGCTGTCGGTATTGTTGCCGCCGGTCAGGTTCTGGATCTCGCTGAAGCCGCCCGCGATATTGGTGACCGTACCGCTGTTGGCGCCGGTGATGATCCAGGTATTGCCTCCGCTGCCGCCGGTCAGGGTATTGACACCCAAGCCACCATCGAGGGTTCCGGTCAGGTTGCCGCCGTTCAGGCTGAAGTTGTCGGTTCCCGTACCGCCTGTCAGGTTGGCGATATTCCCGAATGGGGCGCCATTCAGCGTGCCGCTGTCCGTGCCCGTGATCAGCCAGGTATTCGTGCCATTACCGGGAGTAAGGCTGTTGCTCTGGCCGGTCGCGCCGATCACACCCTGAATGTTGCTGATGCCGCCGCTGATATTGGTTGCGGTACCCGCCGCCAGATTCACTGCAATGGCGGAACCATAGCCACTGTAATCCAGCGTATTGGTCCCGGTGCTGCCGTCCACGCTCCCGTTTAGCGCAGCAGTACCGGTCAGCTTGAACGTGTCATCGCCCGCGCCGCCCACGAGGTTTGCGGTAGTGTTGCCGGCCACGGTGAAGGTATCCGCCCCGCTGCCGCCGGTGATCGTGGTGAAGTTGCCGCTATTGAGCGTGAACCCATCGCCATTATTGCCGCCGGTCAGGGT
>DASSRV010000060.1:0-7225 GCA_035701605.1 Gammaproteobacteria bacterium | reverse complement strand
CCCACACGCGGTACGGCGATGGATTCTGCTGCCAGGGCAGCTCGTGACGCCCGTTACTTCGCGCCCAGGCCAGTACGCGCGCGGCAAAGCCGTCTTCAGTGTTTGACGTTGGCTTTGTCATGGTGTGCGTTCGTGGCGGTGAGCGGCGGCAGGTGCGCCCAGTCGCGCGCCAGTTTCTCGATGCCGCGCGCGCTGGCGCGGCCCTGCTCGGCGAGCGCACCGCGCATCAGCGCGGTGCCGACCACGAGCGGAATCCAGAATGCCGGTTCGATGGTGCTTTGCCAGTACATGCGTGTACCCTCGCCTTCCGGCTCCAGGTGCCAGGACGCCGTGCCGAAACGCACATTGCTCTGCTGCGGCAGGGTTTGCGCGACGATGTCCCGCGACGTCAATTCGGTGACTTCGCGTGTCTGCTTGAGCGTACGGCAGAACAGCGCGATGCACACCCGGGTTTCAACGTACACGAGCGCGGTGTGCGGATCCGGTCGGCTCAACAGCCGGCTGACCCGGATCGCGCCGTTGATGCGGGTCAGGTGGTTGTAGTCGGTGAGCACCTTGTACACCGAGGCGGGCGGCGCGGCCAGCGAGATGTCCGCGCTGAACTGGTAACGCAGGCCGTGATTGACGACCTTGAGGCTGTGTACCTCGGCGGCGCGGACCCCTGTCGTGGCCAGCAGCGCGACCGTCAGCAGGCTCGCGGCCGCATGTCTGACGGTTGCGGCCGGTGCCATGCGCTCAACCTCCGCCGCCGCCCCCGAGCAGGTCATTGAGTTTGTCCTTGGCCTTCTTTTTCAGCTCGGCCTTTTTCGCCTCTTCCTTCTTTCTGGCTTCGGCCTTCTGCTGCTCGAGTTTCTTCTGTGCGGCGGCTTTCTGCTCAGCCAGTTTCTTCCGTGCCGCCGCTTTCTGTTCGGCAAGTTTTCGTTCGGCTTCGGCTTTTTTTGCCGCCAGTACGGCCTTGGCCTTGTCGCGCAGGGCGTGGCCGAAATCCGGCCGCACTTTCAGATCCGAGAACGTGCCACTGATGCGCAGCGGTACCACGGTATCGGTCAAGCGGCCGAGGTCGCGTTCGGCACCGACCTCGGGCGTGCCGGTGACGTGCGCCTTCACCGCATAATCCACCGTGCCTTCGGCGAGATCCACTTTGCCGGCGCCATTGATTTTCATGTAAGGCAGCGCCGCGACGAAATCGCGGTTGTCGAGCACGCCGCGTTTGACCCTGGCGCTGCCGTGCACGTCCGCGAACTCGGTGCGGTTCGGTGCGGCCGGCGGTGCCGGCTGGCGCTTGAGTTTCGCGTAGGCGCGCGCGATTTCATCCCAGACATTGATGCCTTCATAGGCGCCGTTGCTGAACGCGAACTTCAGCCGGCCATCCAGCGTGTGCCGCATTTCGCCGACAGTGGCGCCGCGCGCATCCAGCGCAGTTTGCAGGTCCACGCTGCCGCTCAGGCGCTCCACCTTGAACATGTCCCTGATCAGATCGCCCGCCTGCACGCCTTGCAGCGTGAGGGCTTCGCTCACGCGCGGCGTGTCGCTGCGCGCATCCACTTCGAGCTTGCCGCCCAGGGTGCCGCCGTACAACGCGGCGCTCAGCGGATCCAGTTGCACGCGGCCATCATGCGCGCTCAGGCCGAGATCGAGCTTGCCGACCGTCGCGCCCATCAGGGTCAGTTTGCCGATCGTCAGGTGGCCGTCCAGGTTCAGGCTGCGCAGGGTGCGCACCGGCACCGAGATCTTGTTGATGTCGAGCGGTTCGCGCGGTTTTTCCGGGGTGCCGGCTTTCTGCGGCGGCAGGTAACGGTCCGCGTTGACGGCGTCCACCGCGAGATCGAACTTGAGCGCACGCGTCTTGAAATCGCGGATCGCGGCTTGCCCGCTGACAGTGGTGTCGTCCAGCTTGAACGCCAGATTCTGCAACGACGCCGAGTGATTGGTGGCGACAAACTCGAACGATGCCGAGGCGTGTTGCAGCGCCAGCGGATCGCGGGTCTGCACCAGCGTGGCGTGACCGAGCGCAGTCAGCAGCGCGCGCGGCGAGAACGGATCCAGCGTGAGCCGGCCGGCGAACTCCGGCTTGCGTGTCACGCCCTTGCCCTGCATGTCGAGGCGCACGGTCGCGCCGAAGGCGCTGGCATTGAGCTGGTTCACCGCCACGGTGTCGGACTTGAGGTTGGCCACGATGTGCTTCCAGAGCAGCGTGGCGTCCACGTTGCCGCCGGGAATCGCATCGCCGGCGGCCTTGATTTCCAGCTTGGCGTCATCGGCGCTGTAAATCCGGTGTTCCAGATTCGCGATCAGCGTGCCCTTGAACCCCAGGTGCCCATCGAGCGCGGGATTGGTGGTGGCGAAATCCAGATCCAGCGTCAACCGCACCGGTTTGCCCGGCGTGAACGCGCCCATGTCGAGGTTGAAATGGCTGAGCGTGAGTTGCTGGTGTTGCTGCGCATCGTTCCAGCGCAAGCCGGCGTCGCTGAGTTGCAGGCCCTCGATGTGCAGATTGGCAAGCGCATTGCCGCCGCTGCTGTCGGAAGCCTTCTGCGAACCGGCCGGGGACGATTTCGCCAGCCGATCCAGCATGTCCTGCCAGTTGTTGCGGCCCGCGGCGTTGCGTTCCAGATCAATGCTGGCGCCGGCCAGGTTGATGGTGCCGACTTCCACCTTGCCGCGCAGCAGGGGCAGGAAGCGCACGTGCACGTCGGCCTCATTGATGCTGGCGAACGGCGTGTTGCCGAAACCGCGTGCATTGGATAACTGCATGGAACCGATCTGCACGCCCAGCCACGGGAAGATCGAAAGCTGGATGTTGCCCTGGATGTCGAGCGTGCGACCGGTCCTGTCCTTCACCAGTTGCTCGATGCGCGGCTTGAAATCGTTGGGGTTGATGACGAACGGCAGCACGATCGCGGTCACGATCAGCAGGCCGATGATGACGGCCAGTGTGATGCCGATGATCTTGAGCGGTTTGCGCCCCGGTTTGGGCGGTTTGGGTTTGGCGCGCGATTTGGCCTGACGCAGGGGTTTCACGGGTGTGCTGGGGGAATTCGGCATGCCACACCTTCAAAAGCGGATGGAAAAATGGCGAAACCCGGGTGTCAGGGACGATTCCGTGCGTCCCATCGCTGGATATCTGGAGCGGGTGATGGGAATCGAACCCACGTTAGCAGCTTGGGAAGCTGCAGTTCTACCATTGAACTACACCCGCGCAAGCCGTCATTCTAGCTGCAAGCCGGTGGCTGTCAAACCACGCCGCGCGATGCCGCGGCGGCTGCGGTAAAATGGCGTGTCATACGGCGGCGTTACGGTAAATCCGATGGAAATCCTGCTCAACGGCACCCCCACCCCGGTCGCGGACAGCCTGACCGCCGCGGAGCTGCTGCGGCAACTGGCGCTGGCCGGCAAGCGCGTGGCCCTGGAAGTGAACGGCGAGATCGTGCCGCGCAGCACGCATGCCGGGTTCCGTTTCAGCCCGGACGACCGGGTGGAAATCGTGCACGCCATCGGCGGCGGCTGAACGCGCTCCATCACGAACCAAAGACGCAAACATGAACACGGCACTCCAGACCACCCGAACCGACGACGACGCATTCACTGTCGCCGGCAAACGCTATCGCTCGCGTCTGCTGATCGGCACCGGCAAATACAGGGACCTGGACGAAACCCGGCGCGCGGTGGAAGCGAGCGGCGCGGAAATCGTCACCGTGGCGATCCGCCGCACCAACATCGGGCAGAATCCCGACGAGCCCAATCTGCTCGACGTGTTGCCGCCGGATCGCTACACGATCCTGCCGAACACCGCCGGTTGCTACAGCGCCGCGGACGCGGTGCGCACCTGTCGCCTCGCGCGCGAGTTGCTGGACGGTCACGCGCTGGTGAAGCTGGAAGTGCTGGGCGACCAGGCCACGCTGTTTCCCAATGTCACGGAAACGCTGGCCGCGGCGGAAACGCTGGTGAAAGACGGTTTCGAGGTCATGGTCTATACCAGCGACGATCCGCTGGTGGCGAAGCGCCTGGAGGAACTCGGTTGCATCGCGGTCATGCCGCTGGGCGCACCCATCGGCTCGGGACTCGGCATCCGCAATCCCTGGAACATCCTGACCATCGTCGAGAATGCGCGGGTGCCGGTGCTGGTGGATGCCGGTGTGGGCAGCGCTTCGGATGCGGCCATTGCCATGGAACTGGGTTGCGACGGCGTGCTGATGAACACCGCGATCGCGCACGCGAAGCATCCGGTGCTGATGGCTTCGGCGATGCGCAAGGCGGTTGCCGCCGGCCGCGAATCCTTCCTCGCCGGACGCATCCCGCGCAAGCGTTTCGCCTCGGCGTCCTCGCCGGTTGACGGTCTGTTTTTCTGAACACGCCGGATACGACTCCGCACCCGCGCCGCATCCGCAGCTTCGTGCGCCGTGAAGGCCGGCTCACCCCCGCGCAGGCGCGCGCACTGGATGCGCTCCTGCCGCGCTACGGCCTGAACATCGAAAATGGCGTTTTCGATTTTCCGCAGCTCTTCGGCCGCGATGCCCCGCGCACGCTGGAGATCGGTTTTGGGAACGGCGACACCCTGGCGGAACTGGCGCAACGGCATCCCGAGCAGGATTTCATCGGCATCGAGGTGCATCGCCCCGGCGTCGGACGACTGCTGAACGCCGCCGCCGCGGCGGGACTCGGCAACCTGCGGGTGGTGTGCGCGGACGCGGTGGAAGTGCTCAGCACCTGCGTGCCGGACGCCAGCCTCGATGCGGTGTTGCTGTATTTCCCCGATCCCTGGCCCAAGAAGCGGCATCACAAACGCCGCATCGTGCAGCCGGAATTCGCCGAACTGGTGGCGCGCAAACTCGTGCGCGGCGGCCACTTCCGGCTCGCCACCGACTGGCCGGAGTACGCGGAGCACATGCTGGCGGTGCTCTCGGCCTGCCCCGCCCTCGAAAACCGTGCCGGCGCAGCAGGCCATGTCCCGCGCCCGGCAGAGCGTCCACTGACCCGCTTCGAGCGCCGTGGCCTGATGCGCGGGCACCCGGTGCGTGATCTGGCGTTTGTGCGCCGCTGAGCCAGGTTGCGATGGCCCGCGCCTTCTTCTAGGCTGATGCCACCGGCACGGAATCGAGGCCGGTTCGGGGGATTCATGGCAGTCGCGCACGGCGGCAGGATTTCCACCACGCTGGGCTGGACCGGACGGCGCACGCTGTCGCTGGGTGCATACCTCCTGGACCTGACCGCGTTCATCCTGCACGCCCTGCGCGACTGGTTCGGACGCGGCTGGCTGTTCAACCGCGCCACCCGTCAGTCGCTGGTCACGCAGATCATTTTCACCGGCGTGGACGCGCTGCCCGTCATCACCCTGCTGGCCCTCGCCGTCGGTTTTTCCATTACCTCGCAGCTCTTGTCATTGGCGCAGGCGCTCGGCAGCGAACGCGACGCGGGCGGCATGCTGATCGGCATCATCGGCGTGGAACTGTCCTCGCTGCTGACCGCCATCGTGTTGATCGGGCGTTCCGGCTCCGCCATCGCGGTGGACACGGGCTACATGAAACTGAACGGCGAGGTGGAAGCGCTGGAACTGCTCGGCATCAACGTGAGCGAATTCTTTGTCACGCCGCGCATCGTCGGCGCGGCGGTGGCGCAGATGGTGCTGGCCGTGTACTTTGCCGCCATCGCGCTGTTCGGCGGAGTGTTCCTGAACAGCCTGGTGTTTCACCTCGGCACCACGCATCAGATCATGCACCTGGCACACGCGCTGCAACCCGTGCAGGTAGTGGTGTTCATGCTCAAGAACCTGCTGTTCGGCATCATCATCGCGGGCACCGCCTGCTTTCACGGTCTGCGCGTGCGCCATTCGCCCACCGAACTGCCGCAACACACCCAGCGCGCCATCGTCACCAGCCTGGTGCTGGTGTTCCTGGTGGACGGACTGCTGGCGGTGGCCTCGCATTGAACGCACTGCTGCACGCCGAGGACCTGCGCCCGCACCGCGAAAACGGCACGTTGTTCGAGCACGGCCTGTCGCTGACGAGCGGCGGCGGTCGCATCGTCTGCCTGGTGGGACCGAACGGCAGCGGCAAGACCGCCTACCTGCGCGCACTGGCCGGCGTGGACCCGGCAGCCGGCCACCTGAGGATCCTGGATCGCGATGTCGCGTCACTCGATACCGCCGCGTGGCGCGGCTTGCGCCGTCAGGCGGCATACATCAGCGAGGGTGCGCCGTTGTTGTCGGTGGTCGGCGGCCTCGACAACGTGACCCTGCCCGCGCTCTACCACCGGCTCGGCAGCCAGCAGACCATGCAGGCGCGGGCACGCGAGCTTCTCGCGTTTCTCGGTTATGCCGGCGCACAGGACATGTTGCCGGCGCATCTCAATCAGCACCAGCGCCTGTTGCTTGCGATTGCGCGCTGCCTCATGCTGGAGCCGCAGCTTCTGTTCCTGGACGAGCCGTTCCACATGACCGACGAGGATTGCCGCAACCGCGAATCCGGCATTTACCTCAAGCTCGCGCACGAGCGTGGGCTCGCGCTATTCATCAGCACGCACAATCTCGGTTTCGTGAAACGGCACGCCTCGGAAATCGTGTTCATCCATCCGGACGGCGTGCAATGCTACGGTGCCTGGGCGGACTTCGCCGCCGCGCCACGGCCTGCAATCCGGCAATTCCTGCACGCGGCCTGACAAGCAATCATGAGCGACGAACCCCGCAAACCGCGCACGCACTACATCCACCGCCTGTCCTATTCGGGGCGTGAACGTTTGGTGGGCGCGTTCGTGCTGGCCGCGATTACGCTGCTGTTCCTGGCGCTGGTGTTCAACCGCCAGACCACGCGCTATTTCGAGAAGAAATTCGAACTGCACGCCTATATCCACAATGCGCAGGGCATCAGCACCGACACGCCGGTGGTGGTCTCGGGCCTGGATGTCGGCAACGTCAGCGCACTCGGCATCACGTCCGACAATCGCATCGCGATTACCATGAAGATCCTGGAAAAATTCCACAAGCTGATCCGTGCCGATTCGAAAGCCGGTCTGAGCAAGCTCTCGGTGCTCGGCAACACCGCCATCGAGATCAGCGCCGGTTCGGAGAACCAGCCGCTGATCCGGGACGGCGCCACCATCACGCTCGAAGAGCCGCTGTCCGTGGACCAGATACTCGCGCAGGTGGTGCCGGTGCTGGACAACGTGAAAGCCACGCTCGCGCAACTGGACGAGATCAGCAACCGGATTGATCCGCACAAGGTCGGCGAGA
>DASSRV010000059.1:0-5070 GCA_035701605.1 Gammaproteobacteria bacterium | reverse complement strand
GCATCGGGATTCTTTCAGGTGGAATCAGGGCACATCCGGCCCGGTTCCGTTCTTGTTCCCGGACGTCTTCTTGTCCGCGGATTGCAGCATGGCGTCGAGCTGTTGCAAGGCCGTGTGCAGGGTCGAGCGTTCCGCCGCAGGCAGGGCTCCAAGCGCGCGCGCAAGACGTCGCGTGAGCGTGGAGGGGGTGGCATTGGCGAGCGTGCAGCCGGACGCCGTGAGCGTGATGAAGACGTGACGCTTGTCCTCGGGACGACGCTCGCGATTGATGAGGCCACGCAATTCCAGCCGATCCAGGATGCCGGTGACGGTCGGCGGGCTGAGTTCCAGTTGCCGCGCCAGCGCACCGCTGCGCTGCGGACCGTGTTCGCGCAGGTGTTGCAGGCACAGGAGTTGCGGCAGGCTGAGGCCGCGCTTGCCGATGAGCTGGCGGCTGGCGATGTCCATGCTGCGCGTGATGCGCCGCAGCAGGTTCAGCATGTCTTGTGCGAGGCGTTCCGACTCGGGCACGGCGGCGTCTCAACCGAATGGCGGTAGGCGATTGTTGAACACCCGGGCCGCGACTGCAAGCCGTCGCGCCCCGTCCACATTGGACAGCTCCGGCCGGGATTGTTACCCTGCCCCGGAATCCGCATGACTGCGATGCGCATCCCGAAGTGTTTCGTGGCGAAGGCAAACGAGGGTTTTGAACAGCGTCGGCACAACGCACAATCCACCGGATGTTGACAAAGCCACGCTGCGGCGCGCCATTGTGGCCGCTGCGCTCGGCAATTGCATGGAATGGTTCGATTTCGGCGTGTACGGTTATCTCGCCGTCACGCTCGGTCACGTGTTCTTCCCGTCTCATGATCCCGCGACCGAACTGCTGGCGGCGTTCGGCGGTTTCGCGGTGGCATTCGTGGTGCGGCCGTTCGGCGGCCTGTTCTTCGGCCCGCTCGGTGATCGCGTCGGCCGGCAACGCGTGCTGGCAGTCACCATTCTGCTGATGGCCGCGTCCACGTTCGTGATCGGCATTCTGCCGGGTTACGCGCGCATCGGGGTGTGGGCGCCGTTGCTGCTGATCCTGGCGCGGCTGGTGCAGGGCTTTTCCACCGGCGGCGAATACGGCGGCGCAGCCACGTTCATGGCGGAATACGCACCGGACGCACGGCGCGGGTATCTTTGCAGTTGGCTTGAATTCGGCACCCTGAGCGGTTTCGTGCTGGGCGCCGCGCTGGTGACGCTGGTCACGTTCGGTCTGTCGGATCAGGCCATGCTGGACTGGGGCTGGCGCATCCCGTTCCTGTGTGCCGCACCGCTCGGCATCGTCGGTCTGTACCTCAGGCTCAGGCTGGAAGAGACGCCGCATTTTCAACGCTTGCGCGAAGCGGATGACGTGGCGGCGGCGCCGTTGCGCGAAACGCTGTCTCAGGATCGTGCGGCCCTCGTGAAGTGCATCGGCATCGTGATCCTGCTCAATGTCAGCGACTACACGTTCCTGACCTACATGCCGAGTTATCTCAACACCGCGCTGGGTGTTGACGAGCAGCAGGGCCGGCTGGTGCTGATCGTGCTCATGCTCGTCATGATGCTGATCATCACGCCCATCGGCGCCTTGTCCGACCGCATCGGCCGCAAGCCGATCCTGATTGCCTCCGCACTCGGATTCCTGCTGTTTGCCTGGCCGGCGTTCTGGCTGATGTCGTGGGGCGGTCTCGCGCTGGTGATGCTGGGGCTCGCGGTTCCGGGCTTGCTGCTGGTCATGCTGCTCGGCACGCTGCCCGCGACATTGCCGGCCATGTTTCCGACCCGTACCCGTTACGGAGGATTCGCGGTGTCGTACAACATTTCGACATCGTTGTTCGGCGGAACGGCACCGCTTGTCATCGCTTGGCTCGTGAAACTGACCGGCAACGATTACGTCCCGGCGTTCTACCTCATGGCCGCGGCGGCGATTGCGTTCGTGCCGATCCTGTTGCTGCGCGAGACAGCCGGAAGGAAATTGCGGCAGTCGAGCCAGGCTTGATGGGTTGACTTTAATATCAGTCACGGCCTACGGCTGCTTCCTGTTTCGATGAGGCTCTCGTGCCCGTCATCTCCGCCACCCCGGCGAAGGCCGGGGTCCAGTCCAAATTAAGCCGCCGCCTTCGGCGGCATCCCTTTAGAGGGCGGGGACCGTCCCGCAGCCGGGATACTTTCCTTGAACGAGCAAGGAAAGTATCCAAAGGAACTCGCCCCGAGCGCGTGGTCGCTGCGCGACTTCCCTCGCACCTCACTGCGCGGCGGAGTCCCGCTCACAGCACTTCCATGTGCTGATCGCGGGAGCTCGCCATCCCTGGCTTCACCCCTTCGGGCTTTCCTTGCTCGCTTCGGTGCTTCGGCACGCTCCGACGGGGGGGGGAAGAATAGTAGCGAACACATGCAATCCTGGTAACCGGTACCTGTTCTCTGGGAAATCGTTCGGTATCAAGCCTAAGCGGTATTGTGCGCGCGTCGTTATTCCAGGCCATGTCTGGCTCAGGGCTATAAGCTATTGATTAAGAATGCTTTAAGTTTGGCGCCCCTGAAGGCACCATGTAATAATGACGCACGCCGCATCATTGGAATATCATCGCGTGCAGTCTAGTTACTGTTGGGCGTTGGGGAGAGCAGAATGACAACACGGCTACAGAGGCGTTTCGATGAGGAGCTAGAAGAACTCTTCCGGAGAAGAACACACTGGGTTCGTTCGAAGGTTCGAGAACCGACTGTAGGGAAACCGCCGACATTCGCGCGGAAGCATGTGAATGCTGCAATCAAACGCCTCAATGATCTAACGGAGGCCAGTCTACTTAAAGAGCACGCCGTACAATCACTGAGCGACATATACGATGAAAAGCGCCAGTGGCATGTTACACGCAGCAAAGGATGGAGAGCGGAGAGAAAAGGAAGGGCGTTTTTAGAATGGTACGACGAGAGAGGGCTGAGCACGAACTGTGTCTATGTATTCTGGGCCAGGAAGAATTGCCGATACGTCGGCAGAACGCTAAACGGCAAAAACCGACCACAAACCCATTTTCACAAAAAATGGTTCCATGGGGCTACACGTATTGATATCTACCATAGTGCCACAAAGCGCGATATACCGAAGCTTGAATGTCTGGCGACACACAGATTTAAGCCGATGTACTCCAAGATCAAACCGGCACGGAGAAAATGGTATTCGCGGTGCCCGATCTGCGAAGCTCAGAGGATGATTCGTAAGGATGTCAGATCTATGTTTCGCTTCCGCAAGTAACGCCCAACAGGGCGCTGCAGCCGACTGGCCACTCGCTGCGCGAGCGGCCAGCGTCTGAGCTTTAGCGTTAGATGACAAGGTTTGTCTCTATGCACATTCTCGAACCCGCAGCGTTCGATAACTGCTCGACGCAGTCAGGACAATTCGCAGACACATAAAGACAAACTTTTTGCGTTAAGCACTGCCCGGATCAAGTATGAGTAAGGCCCCAACAAAATTGCGATTCAAGGCAAAACTTCAGCGTCCGGTGCAGTCGTCGGGCAAGGATGGCGCGTGGGCGTTTCTGGTGTTGCCGAAATCCGTGAGTGAAAAACTTCCGAGGCGCGGCAGGACCAGTGTGGAAGGCACGCTCAACGGCCATCCTTTTCAGGCCACGCTGGAGCCGGACGGTCAGTTGAGTCACTGGCTGAAGGTCAGCAAGGCGTTGTGTGCAGCTTCCGGCGTGAAGCCGGGTGACACGGTTGCGCTGGAACTGGCGCCCGTGGCGAAAGAACCGGAGCCGAAACTGCCGGCAGACTTACGGACAGCGCTTGCCGCGTCGCCCAAAGCACATGCGATGTGGGACGCGACGACGACCCTCGCGCGGATAGACTGGATACACTGGATTGAATCGGCCAAGCAATCGAAAACCCGCAAGAGCCGCGTCGAGGGTGCGTGCGACAGGCTGGCTTCAGGCAAGAAGCGGGTCTGCTGCTTCGATCCGTCGGGGTATTACGATAAAAGCCTCAGCGCCCCCGAAGCCGAGGAGTAGGGGTGTATGGCATGTCATTACGCGTAGCCCGGGTGCTGTTGGGCAATCCCGGATTTATCCATTCATCGTCAACACTCAACACGCGCCGGGGGGATTCTCGGGCGTAGCGCATTGAGGCGCAACAAGTCCAAAACCTGATTACTCAATCCAGCGGGCACCGTTCTCGCATCTTCTGGATGCGAGAGGGGTTTATCTCCCCGCCTGTTTTTTGTCCTTGACCGCGAGTCGGGCCGCCGGATTCATAAAGGTTCAATGGCGGCAAAATCCCGGCGGTTGGCGATGAACTGCGGGCGCGGCGCGAGTCCACAATAGGGGGCCTGCAAGGCGTTTTCCACGCTGTTGAACACGATGAACACGTTGCTGCGCGGCGCGGGCGTGATGTTGGAATTCGAGCCGTGCATGATGTTGCAGTCGAAGAACGTCACCATGCCGGCGCTGCCGGTCGGTGCCTCGATGCCGCCCTGTGCCGTCATGTGAGTGAGGCTCGCATCGTCCGGCACGCCGTATTCCTGCTTGCGCAGCGATTCCCTGTAATGGTTTTCCGGGGTTGCGCCGACACAGGCCAGGAACTGCCGGTGCGAGCCCGGGATCACCATCAGCGGGCCGTTGTGCAGCGTGTTTGGCGTCAGGCTGATGGAACAGGACAAGGCGCGCATGGCCGGCATGCCGTCCTCCACGTGCCAGGTCTCGAAATCGGAATGCCAGTAGAACTCCTTGCCGCGGAATCCGGGTTTGTAATTGACCCGGCTTTGATGGATATAGACCTCGCTGCCGAGGATCTGCTTCGCCACGTCCACGATGCGGCGGTCACGGCACAATCTCGCGATGATGGAATCGTATTCATGGATGGCGAAAATGGAGCGGATCTGCTTGCCGCCCGGTTCGCGGATGGTTGCGTCGCTCAGGCGGACATGCGCATCCTGACGCAGGCGCTGGAATTCGGCCAGTTGCCGTTCCATTTCCTGATGCGTGAAAACCCCGTGCAGGGTGAGAAAGCCATTCTGTTCATATTGCGCAAGCTGCGCCTGATCGAGCGGCCCGGATTCCGGTGCGCTGTACACCA
>DASSRV010000058.1:0-4177 GCA_035701605.1 Gammaproteobacteria bacterium | reverse complement strand
GCGGCTGCCATCTGCTTCCGCAACAAAGACACCCTGTATGGCCGTCACTGGGGTTGCGGCCCCGAATTCGACAGCCTGCATTTCGAGACCTGTTATTACCAGGGCATTGAATATTGTCTTGCTCACGGTCTACACACGTTCAACCCCGGTACTCAGGGCGAACACAAACTCGCGCGCGGATTTGAGCCCGTCACGACATGGTCAGCGCACTGGATCGCCGAACCGTCTCTACGGACCCCTGTTGCCGATTTTCTCAGGCGTGAAACCAGTTTGATGAATGCTTACCTGCAAGAAGCGCGACGCCACCTGCCGTTTCACCAGAATCATTAAAGGGCTCTGACCCCTTATTGAGCGCGGGTCGACTCCGCAAACAGCAGCAGGCCGCCGGTTTTGAAGCAGTAAAAGGGGTCAGAGCCCTTAAATATCGCTCGACTCTTTTTTCTTGCAACATTTTCTCAGAATGAATCCAGAAACTTCAGTCCAAGAATGCCGATCACGATGAGTCCGATGCAGGCGAGCCTGAGCGGCTGCACGGATTCACCGAACAAGAGGATGCCGAGCAGCACGGTGCCGATGACGCCGATGCCGGTCCACACGGCATAGGCGGTGCCCATGGGCAGGCTGCGGGCGGCCCAACCCAGCAGTGCCATGCTGATGACCATGGCCGCGACCGTGAGAGTCGTGGGCAACAGTTTGGTGAAACCGACCGTGTACTTCAGGCCGATCGCCCAGCCGACTTCAAACAGGCCCGCGACGATCAGAACCAGCCAGGCGATGGACGGGGCAAGCTGCATGACGCATTTGCTCAGCGATCGCGGTGTTGCAGGTCCGCGCCGATCTTCTGCAGGTAGTCGCGGAAGGCGTCGCCGAGTTCGACGTGCTTGAGGCCGTATTCGACGCTGGCCTGTAGATAGCCGAGCTTGCTGCCGCAGTCGTAGCGCACGCCCTGGTATTCGCAGGCATGCACGGTTTCTTTCGCGAGCAGCGTCTGGATGGCGTCGGTCAACTGGATTTCACCGCCCGCGCCGGTGCCGGTGTGTTGCAAGAGCGCGAAAATGCCCGGCGTCAGCAGGTAACGCCCAACCACACCCAGTGTGGACGGGGCATCGGCCGGTTTGGGTTTTTCGACGATGTGCTTGATGCGATACAGCCGTTCGCCCGCCGGCTCCGGCGTGATGATGCCGTAACGCGCGGTGTGTTCGCGCGCCACCCGCTCCACGCCGATGACGCTGCCGCCGTGCTGCTCGTGTACCGCGCGCATCTGCCGCAACGAGGATTGCGGGCGGCCGTCTATGAGGTCGTCGGCCAGAATCACGTAGAACGGTTCGTTGCCGACCGCGGCTTCCGCGCACAGCACCGCATGGCCCAGACCGCGCGCTTCCGCCTGACGGATGTAGATGCAGTTCACGTGCTCCGGTACGATGCTCTGCACCAGCGCCAGCTCCGCCTGCTTGTTACGCAGGCTCAATTCGGTTTCCAGTTCGTAGGCGCGATCGAAGTGGTCCTCGATGCTGCGCTTGGTGCGGCTGGTGATGAAGATCAGAGTATCGGCGCCCGCCTCCACGGCTTCCTCGACCGCGTACTGGATCAGCGGCTTGTCCACCACCGGCAGCATTTCCTTGGGACTGGCCTTGGTGGCGGGCAGGAAGCGCGTACCGAGCCCGGCCACCGGAAAAACCGCCTTGCGAACTTTTGCTGTGCTCATATCTCCGTTCCCTTTACCCCGCGTGTTGCGGCGCAGCCGCCGCGAAACTGATTTCATGGAACGGCGTGGTGCTGTTCCAGGTCTTGCAACTCGGGCACTGCCAGTACAGGGTGCGCCCCTGGAAGCCGCATTCCTCGCAGCGATAACGCGGCCCGTTCTGCAACAACTTGCGGGCCGCGGCGCGCAGCGGCTCGATGTCCGCCAGCGCCTTGCCGTCGTGGCCCGCGAGCCCGGCATACAGATCATACAGCCCACGCAGTCCGGATTCGTGGCTGAGGTAATCCACCATGCACTCACGCGCCACCGGGTCGTTGAGTGCCGGGTCCAGAATCGCGGCCAGCGCAATGTGTGCCACGGCCTCCGGTTCGCGCTCGCGCAGTTCGCGCAGCAGATTGGTGATGAAAGCCGGATCGCCATTGCGGCTGGCAAGCTTTGCCGCTACCGGCAGTACTTCAGTGGCGAAACGCACGTCCTGTTGCAGGGCCTTGCGGTACTGACGCAGGCTGCGCGACCAGTCCTGCTCGCGCTCCGCCATGTGCGCCAGCACCAGACTGGCGCGCACGCAATCCGGATCGTGCGACTGCGCACGTTTCAGAAAGCGGCTGGCCAGGGCCGCATCGCTGCTCGCCAGCGCGGTTTGGGCGAGTTCGCAGAAATACTGCGCGATGACCGGCTCTTCCGACATGCCGGTGACCGCCTGCAGGCGCCGGCGCATGGCGATGGCCTGTTCCCAGTCCTTCTGCTGCTCGTAAAGCGAGATCAGGCTGCGCAGCGTGATTTCGGTGTAAACCGGTGTATCCAGCATGTCCAGCAGGATGTTCTCGGCGCGATCCAGCAGTCCGGCGCGCAGATAATCCTGCGACAGCTCAAACAGTGCCTGGGCGCGGTGCATGCGCGTCAGGCTGGGGCGCGCGATGAGGTTCTGATGGATACGGATGGCGCGGTCCACTTCACCGCGGCGACGGAACAGGCTGGCCAGCGCGAAATGGGTTTCCACGGTTTCGGAATCCACTTCCGCCATCTTGACGAAGATCTCGATGGCCTTGTCGGGCTGTTCATTGAGCAGGTAATTCAGGCCCTTGAAGTATTCGGCGCTGACCAACTTGAACCGCGAGTCGCGCCGACTGCCGCGCTGCACCTGCGCCAGCAGCCAGCCGAGGGCCGCGGCGGCCATGAGCAGCAGGATGAGCAAGGCGATGGAATCAATGGTCATTCTTGAGCGGAAGGTTGCGCAAGTTGCGGATCTCCGCCTCCGCTTCGCGGACCGACCGTTTCAGTTTCCAGGCTTCACGCTTGAGCCGGAAGATCACCGCCAGACTGCTCAACAGCCCGAGCAGCCAGCCGATGATGGCGGCGCCCAGCAGTGCCGAGGACAGGTGCACGCTGATCTCGCCGGCGAGGTAGTTGATCGCCACCACGCCGCCATTGGCGTAGGCCAGGAGCAGCGCGGCGATGAACACGCAAAGCAGCAGAATGAAGGCGAGCCAGCGCAGCATGACAGGTTTCGTTCGGTTTGACTGAGGTCGCGGCCGGCCGGGAACGCCCCGGCAGCCCTTATCCGGTTTCCAGACCGTCGTTCACGCGGTCGCGCAAATCCTTGCCGGGCTTGAAATGCGGCACGTATTTGCCCGGCAACGCCACCGACGCGCCGGTCTTGGGATTGCGTCCCATGCGTGGCGGACGGAAATGCAGCGAAAAACTGCCGAAGCCGCGAATCTCGATGCGCCGGCCGGTGGACAATGCGTTGCTCATCTGTTCGAGCACGGTCTTGACCGCAAGCTCGATGTCCTTGGCGGCAAGGTGACTCTGTTTCCTGGCGATGATTTCGATCAGTTCGGACTTTGTCATCCCCGACTACCGCCTGCACTGTGCATCATCACCCGGCCGCAGTACCTGAACGCCGCAGCCGGGACCCCGGATGGTGAACACCCAAAAAACACCCGCGGCCCCGTGGCCGCGGGCGCCATTCATCAGGCTTCCTTGCCGCCGATGTGTTCCTTGAGAAGATCGCCGAGCGCGGTGGTGCCGGCCGAGGCGGTGCCACGACCGTAATCCTCCATCGCCTGCGCTTCTTCCTGCACTTCCTTGGCTTTCACGGACAGATTGATGCTGCGGGTCTTGCGATCCATGCCGACAAAGCGGGCTTCCACTTCGTCGCCTTCCTTGAGCACGGTGCGCGCATCTTCCACGCGGTCGCGCGACAGTTCGGAGGCACGCAGATAGCCTTCGATGCCGTTGCCGAGATCAATGTTCGCGCCCTTGGCGTCCACGACGGTGACCTTGCCCTTGACCAGGCTGCCCTTCGGGTGCTCGGCCAGGAAGTTGGCGAACGGATCCTTGTCCATTTGCTTGATGCCGAGCGAGATGCGTTCGCGCTGTGCGTCCACCGCCAGCACCACCGCCTCGACTTCGTCACCCTTCTTGTAGTTGCGCACCGCCTCTTCGCCCGGCATGTCCCAGGAGATGTCGGAG
>DASSRV010000057.1:0-4773 GCA_035701605.1 Gammaproteobacteria bacterium | reverse complement strand
AGCGCGCCATTCCAGCCGCTGCACCGAATCGGACGCAGCGAACACGCCCTGTCCGGATTGCACCAGCGCGGCATAGCCGGCAATCCGGTTGCGCAAGGCGGTGCCGGCCTGTTCCACGTAGTGATTGAACAGCGTGTTGCGGCGGGTAT
Organism: Gammaproteobacteria bacterium; assembly: GCA_035701605.1. Classification (GTDB taxonomy): domain Bacteria; phylum Pseudomonadota; class Gammaproteobacteria; order Natronospirales; family REEB76; genus DASSKW01. The sequence goes on along the minus strand of DASSRV010000057.1, from coordinate 4,624 downwards.
ACGCATTGACGAGGCTGCCGTGCCACAGCAGGAAGGTCACCACCAGGCCCACAATCAGAACCAGCACCCCCAGCAGGTAGATGCCGAGGGCTGTTCGAAGTGCGCGCAGGTCGCGTGTCCGGCTCATGTCGGGCCTCTTGACGATGCGTGATGTTCCTTCCGGGAAATGCGCCGGGCGGGGCCCACGCAAGGCCGAGATACCCGGCGCTCATGGCGCCGATCACCCTGTCAGCCGTTGGGAATCATTCACCAAAAAGGGTATATGGTCAAATGGGCAGCTTCAGCATTCGGGGACGTTCACGGCCAGACCGCCCAGCGAGGTTTCCTTGTAGATGCTGCGCATGTCGTGGCCGGTCTGCCGCATGGTGGCGATGACCTGATCCAGCGACACCTTGTGCTCCCCATCGCCGCGCAGCGCCAGGCGCGCGGCGTTGATGGCCTTGACCGAGCCCATGGCATTGCGCTCGATGCAGGGAATCTGCACCAGCCCGCCGACCGGGTCGCAGGTCAGGCCCAGGTTGTGTTCCATGCCGATCTCGGCGGCGTTCTCGATCTGACCCAGGCTGCCGCCCATGGCCGCCACCAGTCCGCCGGCCGCCATGGAGCAGGCCACGCCGACTTCACCCTGGCAGCCCATCTCGGCACCGGAAATCGAGGCATTTTTCTTGTACAGGATGGCAATGGCGGCGGCCGTCAGAAGATAGCGCTGGACGCCGGCCTCGTCCGCTCCTGCGACAAACTGCTGATAATAATGCCCGACCGCCGGAATGATGCCGGCCGCGCCGTTGGTGGGTGCCGTCACCACGCGCCCGCCGGCGGCGTTTTCCTCGTTCACCGCCAAGGCCCACAGATTGACCCAATCCATGGCATCCACCGGCATGCGCTGATCCTGTTCCAGCAATTGCCGGTTGAGCCGCGCCGCACGGCGTCGCAGCTTGAGGCCGCCGGGCAGTTCGCCTTCCACGCGCATGCCGCGCGCCACGCAGCTCTTCATCACGTCCCAGATCGCCGCGAGACCGGCGTGAACCTCGGCTTCATTGCGCCAGGCTTTTTCGTTCTCGAGCATCAGTTGCGCAATGGTAAAGCCATGCTGTTTGCACTGGGCGAGCAGTTCCTGTGCGGACTCGAAGGGATACGGCGCGCCCGTGACGTTTGCCATGGCCTGATCTTCGTCACCGCGCACCACGAAACCGCCGCCGATGGAATAGAATTCCTCGCTCAACAGTACTTTCTCGTCGGCATCGAACGCCGTGAAGCGCATGCCGTTGGAATGGCGCGGCAACACCTGGTCACGGTGCATCAGCAGATTGAGCGGCTCATCGAACGCGATGTCATGGCGGCCCAGCAAACGGATACGTCCGCTTGCGCGAATTTCCCCCAACCGCGTCTCGATGCCGTCCGGATCCACGCCGTCCGGCGTTTCGCCTTCCAGTCCCAGCAACACGGCGCGATCGCTGCCGTGACCCTTGCCGGTCAGCGCCAGCGAGCCATACAGCTCCGCGACCACTTGGCGCGTCGCGTCCAGTTTGCCCGTCGCCTCGACATCCAGCAGGAACTGGCGTGCGGCACGCATCGGCCCGACCGTGTGCGAACTGGAGGGTCCGATACCGATCTTGAAGATGTCGAAGACGCTGATGGTCATGACGCGGATTACTCGTCCTTGAGCGACAACAGGCTGGCGTTGCCGCCCACGGCCGCCGTGTTGATGGTCAGCGTACGCTCGGTGGCAAAACGGTGCAGGTAATGCGGGCCGCCGGCCTTGGGGCCGGTACCGGACAGGCCCTGGCCGCCGAACGGCTGCACGCCCACCACCGCGCCGATCATGTTGCGGTTGATGTAGGCATTGCCGACCCGGATACGCGACTGGATGTACTGCGCATTGCTGTCAATGCGCGTGTGCACGCCCAGCGTCAGGCCGTAGCCGGTACGATTGATGGCCTCGATGACCTGATCCAGCTCCTTCGCCTTGTACCGCACGATGTGCAGGATCGGACCGAACACTTCGCGCTTGAGAATATCGAGGTTGCCGATCTCCACCGCGAGCGGCGCAACGAATGTGCCGTGCGCGGTGCCGGCCGGCAGTTCCAGCTTGCGGACGACCTTGCCCTGAGCCGAAATCCAGGCTGCATGCTCGTTCAGTACCTGTTGTGCGGCCTTGTCAATCACGGGGCCGACATCGGTATCCAGAAACGCCGGATCGCCGATGCGCAATTCGCCCATGTAGCCGTGCAGAATCTCGATGATGCGTGGCGCGACTTCCTCCTGCAGGAACAGCACGCGCAACGCCGAGCAGCGCTGGCCCGCGCTGTTGAAGGAGCTGGCGATCACATCCTGCACCACCTGCTCGGGCAAGGCGGAGCTGTCCACCAGCATGGCGTTCTGGCCGCCGGTCTCGGCAATCAGTGCCGGGATGATGCCGTCGCGGTTGGCGAGCGTCTGGTGAATGACCTTGGCGGTTTCGGTCGAGCCCGTGAACACCACACCCGCGATGCGCGGATCGGCCACCGCGTGCTGGCCCACCACCGAGCCACGACCGGGAATGAAATTCAGCACCGCGCCCGGCACCCCGGCCTGGTGCATGAGACGCACGGCGTGCGCCGCGATCAATGAAGTCTGTTCGGCGGGTTTCGCCAACACCGTGTTGCCGGAGGCCAGCGCGGCACTGACCTCGCCGGTAAAAATCGCCAGCGGGAAATTCCACGGGCTGATGGCGACAAACGCACCGCGCCCGTGCAGGGCCAGTTCGTTGCGCTCGCCGGTCGGTCCCGGCATCTGCAACGGCGCGCCGAAGTCCGCGACCGCGCGCTGCGCGTAATAGCGCAGGAAATCCACCGCTTCGCGCACTTCCGAGACCGAATCCGGGATGGATTTGCCGGCTTCGCGCACGCACAGCGCCATCAGTTCGGCACTGTGCTGCTCGTAGAGGTCGGCGGCACGCAGCAGGATTTTGGCGCGCTTTGCAGCCGGCGTCGCATCCCAGTCCGGTTGCGCCCCGACCGCCACGTCCACGGCACGCCGGATGGCATCGGCATCCGCTTCGTGGATCAGGCCCGCGATGTGGCGGTGATCCGCGGGATTGAGCGAGGGCTTTTCCCTGCCGGATAGGATTTTTCCATCCACCACCGGCGACGCGTCCCAGGTCTTGTGCATGGCTGCGGCCATGTCGCCGGCAAGTTTCTCCAATCCCGCGGCATCGTACAGATTGAGACCGTGCGAATTGACGCGGCCTGTGCCGTAAATATCCTTCGGCAGCGGGATACGCGGATGCGGCTTCATGCTCAAGGCTTCCACTTCCGCCACCGGGTCCGCGACGATGCCGGCCACCGGCACTTTTTCATCAATGATGCGGTTGACGAACGAGGTGTTGGCGCCGTTCTCCAGCAAACGCCGTACCAGGTAAGGCAGCAGATCCTCGTGACTGCCCACCGGGGCATACACGCGGCAGTTCAGCTCGAGTTTGTCCGATCCCACCACCTCGCCGTACAACTCCTCGCCCATGCCATGCAGGCGCTGGAATTCGAATTCGCGATTGCCGCCACTCAATTCAAGAATGCTCGCGAGCGTCTGCGCGTTGTGGGTGGCGAACATCGGATACAGCACATCCCGGTTTTCGAGCATCTTGCGTGCACAAGCCAGGTAGGACACATCGGTATTGGGCTTGCGCGTGAATACCGGGTAACTGTCAATGCCGCGCTCCTGCCCGCGCTTGATCTCGCTGTCCCAGTACGCGCCCTTCACCAGCCGCACCGGAATCCGACGGCCGCCGTCGCGCGCCAGCGCAATCAGCCAATCCAGCACGCGGATGGCGCGCTTCTGATACGCCTGCACCGCCAGACCGAAGCCTTCCCAGCCCTTGAGCGCTTCGGAGCGGTACACCGCCTCGATCACGTCCAGTGACAGATCCAGACGCTCGGCTTCCTCCGCGTCCACGGTCAGGCCCATGCCATGACCCTTGGCACGCTCGGCCAGCGCCAGCAGTTTCGGCACCAGTTCATCCAGAACGCGCGCACGCTGCGCAAACTCATAACGCGGGTGCAATGCCGAGAGCTTGACCGAAATGCTGGGCGCGGCAAACACGTTCTCGTCTTTCGAGACAGTGGCGCCGATGGAGTCAATCGCGTTTGAGTAGGACTGGAAGTACCGATCGGCATCCTGTGCGGTCAGCGCCGCTTCGCCCAGCATGTCGTAGGAATGACGGTAGGCACGGTTGGCATCGCTGGCGGCGCGTTTCAGTGCCTCTCCGATGCTGCGGCCCATCACGAACTGGTGGCCCATGATGCGCATGGCCTGGCGGAACGCGGTCCGGATCAGCGGCTCGCCGACGCGCGCCACCAGCTTGCCCATGAAACTGGCGAGATTGTTCTCCACGCCCTGATCCAGGCGGATGATCTTGCCGGTGAGCATCAGGCCCCAGGTCGAGGCGTTCACGAACAGCGAATCGGCCTCGCCCAGGTAGTCGGACCACTGGCCCAGGGCGATCTTGTCGGCAATCAGCCGGTCCGCGGTCTCCGAATCGGGAATCCGCAGCAGCGCCTCCGCGAGGCACATGAGCACGACCCCTTCCTGCGATGCGAGGCCGTACTGCTGCAGGAAGGACTCGATGCCGGTCTTGCCCTCGCGACGG
>DASSRV010000056.1:0-4187 GCA_035701605.1 Gammaproteobacteria bacterium | reverse complement strand
CTGGAAGCCCTGGCGCAGGCCACCGGTCTGCTGGCATTTGCCACGCTCGGCGATTCGCCGGATGAAAACACGCTGTACTACTTTGTCGGCATTGACGATGCCCGTTTCAAGAAACCGGTGGAGCCGGGCGATCAACTGCATCTCAAGGTCGAATACCTCTGGAACAAGCGCAGTGTCTGGCGTTTCAAGGCACGTGCCGAAGTGGGGGGCACGGTGGTAGCGGAGGCGGAGTTGATGTGCGCGGCGCGGGAATTCGAGCCTTGATTGACGCGCGTGCCGTCATAGATCCGGGCGCCCGATTGGCCGAGGGCGTGAGCGCGGGTCCGTACTGCGTGATCGGCGCGGATGTCGAGATCGGCGCCGGGACGGCGATTGGTCCGCATGCGGTGATCCAGGGGCCGACTCGCATCGGGCGGGATAACCGTATTCATGCGTTCGCCTCCATCGGCGGTGCGCCACAGGACAAGAAGTATCATGGTGAGCCCACGCGGCTGGAAATCGGCGACCGCAACACGTTTTTTGAATTTGTGACCATCAATCGCGGTACCGCACAGGACCGCGGCGAAACCCGCATTGGCAATGACAACTGGATCATGGCTTACGTGCATGTTGCGCATGATTGTGTGCTGGGCGACAACATCATCATGGCAAACAATGCCACACTGGCGGGGCACATCACCATCGAGGACTGGGCGATTCTGGGCGGATTCACCAAGGTTCATCAGTTCTGCAGGATAGGTGCACACAGTTTCACCGGCATGAACGTGGACTTGACGCGCGACGTGCCGCCTTACGTCATGGTCTCCGGTACACCTCCGGAGCCTCACGGCATCAACAGCGAAGGCCTCAAGCGTCGTGGGTTCGATGCGACACAGGTTCGCAACATCAAGCAGGCCTACAAGCTGCTGTATCGCTCGGATTTGCGTCTGGAAGAGGCACTGAACGGATTACGCGAACTTGCTGCGACGCAGCCGGAAATCGCGATCATGGTGACCTTTCTGGAAAACAGTCAACGCAGCATCACTCGCTGACCGGCTTGTTTTGTTCTTTACTGGATACATGGATCACGGCGCATGCTTCGCATCGGTATCGTAGCGGGAGAAAGCTCGGGCGACATCCTGGGTGCGGATCTGATTCGCGCCTTGCGCGCGCGCGTCCCGGACCTGCAAGTGGAAGGCGTGGCGGGACCGGAAATGCTGGCCGCAGGCTGCAAGCCGATTGCCGCCGCCGAGGAACTGGCGGTCATGGGCATCACGGAAGTGCTGCGCCATCTGCCGCGCCTCTTGTGGTTGCGTCGGCGCATACGGAAACATTTTCTTGCCAACCGACCGGATGTCTTCATCGGCATAGACGCCCCGGATTTCAATCTCGGGCTGGAAGAAAGACTGCGCAAGCGCGGGCTGCACACGGTACATTACGTCAGTCCCTCGATCTGGGCGTGGCGCGAACGGCGCGTGTTCAAGGTCGGACGCGCAGCGGAGCTGGTGCTGACGCTGTTGCCGTTTGAGCCGGAGTTGTACCGTCGGCATGGTTTTAAGGCCGAATTCGTGGGGCACCCGCTTGCCGACCGGGCGCCGGCCAGTGTGGACCGACGCGAGCAGCGCAAGGATTTGCACCTGCCTTGTGATACACCACTGGTTGCGCTCCTGCCCGGCAGCCGCGGCACGGAAGTGGAACGGCTCGGCCCGGTATTTCTGGATACTGCGCAGTGGCTGAGCGAGAAAATCCCGGAACTGCGCTTCGTGGTTCCCGCCGCCACCAATGCGCTGAGTTTTGTCGTCAAGCGGCAGATTCGCATGCTGAAACCGGACCTGCCGGTCACGGTCGTGGACGGACATGCGCGCGAAGTAATGGCCGCCGCGGACGTGACTTTGCTGGCATCCGGTACCGCCACGCTGGAAGCCATGCTTTGGCAGTGCCCGATGGTGGTCGCGTACCGGATCGCCGGCCTGAGTCATGCGTTGGTTCGTGGCTGCGGGCTGCTGAAAATTCCGTATGTCTCGCTGCCGAATCTGCTGGCAGGTCGCGAAATCGTGCCGGAGCTGCTTCAATATGCCGCTACCCCGGAAAACCTGGGCGCGGCGGTGCTGGAACTGCTGCAGGACCCGGAGGCGCGCCGTGCGCAATTGACGGCGTTCGGCGAGATCACCGCGGAATTGCGCCGCAACGCCAGTGAGCGTGCAGCCGAGGCGATCCTGAAATTGCATGCGGATAGCGGTGCTGTCGCGCGGTAGAATCGGCTGCATGAATTCCGGGTATACGGCGGACAGCACGCTTGGCGACCAGACTGAACTGGTGGCCGGAGTGGACGAGGCCGGCCGCGGGCCGCTGGCGGGACCCGTGGTGGCCGCGGCAGTCATCCTCGATCCGCAGCAGCCGGTTGCCGGTCTGCGCGATTCCAAGCAGCTCAGCGCGGAGCGTCGCACACAGCTTGCGGTGTTGATCCGGGACCGGGCGCGAGCCTGGGCGGTGGCCTGGTCGGATCATGCCGAAATTGACGCGCTCAATATCCTTCAAGCCAGTCTTCTGGCCATGGCGCGTGCGGTACTGGCGCTCGGCATCAGGCCCGGACAGGTGCTGGTGGACGGCAATCGCTGTCCACGGATTCCGTTCCCGGTTACAGCCATCGTGAAGGGGGATGCCCGGGTTGCTGCCATCAGCGCGGCTTCCATTCTTGCCAAGGTCGAACGCGATGCCGCAATGTTGCGTTTCGATGCCCAGTATCCGGGTTACGGCTTCGCGTCGCACAAGGGTTATCCGACCCCGGTGCATCTCGCGGCCCTGTCCAGTCGCGGTGTATGCGCCATTCATCGCCGCTCGTTCGCGCCGGTGAGCCGCTGTCTCAGCGAGACGTCCCGGATATGAACCCACGCTTCATTCATCTGCGCCTGCACACCGAATACTCGCTGCAAGACAGCGTGATTCGCGTACCGGAGCTGATGCAGTTCGCGAGGCAGCAGGCTCATCCGGCACTGGGGCTCACCGATCAGGGCAATCTGTTCGCACTGGTGAAATTCTACAAACAGGCGCACAAGCACGGCATCAAGCCCGTGATCGGTGCGGATCTGCGCCTGCATGACCCGGAAAGCGGGCAGTTCCATGCGTTCAGTCTGCTGTGCCGTGACCTGACCGGTTACCGCAATCTGTCCGCGCTCATCACGCGCAGTTTCCTGGAGGGACAGCAGCGCGGCAGCCCGATGCTGGAGCGCGCCTGGTTGCGGGAGCACAGTGACGGACTCATCGCCCTGTCCGGTGCGGTGCACGGCGACGTGGGCCACGCCTTGCTGGCGGGCCGCGATCCCGAACCCCTGCTGGAAAGCTGGCGGCAGATGTTTCCGGAGCGTTTCTATATCGAGCTGCAACGTACCGGCCGCGCCCAGGAGGAACAGTACCTGCACGCGGCCGTGGAACTCGCCGCGCGTCGCGGTATTCCGGTGGTGGCCACCAACGACGTGAGGTTCCTGCGTCAGGGCGATTTTGGTGCCCACGAAGCACGGGTCTGCATCCAGGAAGGTCATGCCCTGAACGACCCGCGTCGTCCGCACCGCTACAGCGACCAGCAGTATCTGCGCAGCGAATCGGAAATGCTGGAACTGTTTTCGGATCTTCCCGAGGCGCTGGACAACAGCGTCGAGATCGCGCGACGCTGCAACCTGGGCTTGCAGATGGGCGAGAACTACTTGCCTGCCTATCCGGTGCCGGACGGGCTTGATGTCGAACAGTTTCTGCGCGAACAGGCCACCGTTGGTCTGCAACGCCGGCTTGCGGTGCTGTGCGCCGGCATGAGCGGAGCGGAACGCGACGCGGCTGAAAAGCCATATCGCGAACGGCTTGCGCTGGAGCTGGACGTCATCGTCAAGATGGGATTCCCGGGCTATTTCCTGATCGTTGCGGATTTTATCCACTGGGCCCGGCAGCATGGCGTACCGGTGGGTCCGGGCCGCGGTTCCGGCGCGGGCTCATTGGTGGCGTACGCGCTGGAAATCACCGACCTCGATCCTCTCAAGTATCACCTGCTGTTCGAGCGGTTCCTGAATCCGGAACGCGTGTCCATGCCGGACTTCGACGTGGATTTCTGCATGGAAGGCCGCGACCGGGTGATTGACTACGTAGCAGAGCGCTACGGCCGCGAACGTGTATCGCAGATCATCACCTACGGCAGCATGGCGGCGCGTGCCGTGGTACGC
>DASSRV010000055.1:0-13557 GCA_035701605.1 Gammaproteobacteria bacterium | reverse complement strand
GCCAGCTTCGTCAGACGTGTTGGAAGCAACTTCCTTAACCATCTGCGCGCCCATGTTCTCGAACTTGTCCTTGAGTTCGATTTCCTTGGCGACGGACACGCCGTCCTTGGTGATGGTGGGGGCGCCGAAGCTCTTCTCCAGCACCACGTTGCGGCCCTTGGGGCCGAGTGTGACCTTGACCGCGTTCGCCAACACGTTGACGCCGCGGAACATGCGCTGGCGCGCATCGTCACCAAATTTCACGTCTTTAGCAGCCATTGCTGTATTCCTCTGAATATGAATTCGGGTTACTTGCCGACGATGGCGATGATTTCGTCTTCCTTCACGGAGACGTACTCGACGTCGTCAATCTTGAATTCGCTGCCGGCGTATTTGCCGATCAGGACAGTGTCGCCGGCCTTGACGCTCGGCGCCTGCACCTGGCCGTTGTCCAGGGTGCGGCCCGGGCCGACCGCGACGACCTCGCCCTTCATGGGCTTTTCTTTGGCGGTGTCGGGGATGACAATGCCGCCCGCGGACTTGGTTTCCGACTCCAGGCGCTTGATGATCACCCGGTCGTGAAGTGGCTTAAGCTTCATGGGAACTCTCTCCTCACGAAATGATTGGCTGGAATGATGGGTCTAATGCTCATGTCGGGCCAAGGCTGTTAGCACTCGTCCGAACTGAGTGCTAATAATAGCGTCGAAATCCCCGGAGTCAAGGGCAGCGAGGGCTCAGGCCACGGTTTATTTATGCCGGAAAATCATGTAGTTATCCTCTGCACCGTCCCTGACCGGGAGTCAGGCGAGCGCATCGGCCGGATACTGGTCGAGGAGCGGCTGGCGGCCTGCGTCAATCTGACGCTCGGCGTACTGTCCGTGTACCGCTGGCAGGGCGCCGTCCGGCAGGAAGCCGAATGCCAGTTGTTCATCAAGACCACGGCGGCCCGTTACGACGCCCTGGCGGCGCGGCTGCGCGCCCTGCACCCTTATGATGTCCCGGAAATCCTGGCGCTGCCGGTGCTCCGGGGCGACCCCGCCTACCTTGACTGGCTCACGGAAAACAGCCGATGAAACAGCTTTTCCTGCTCCTGCTGCTGGCCCTGGTGCCCACGCTCTCGGTCGCCGCCCCTGCGCAGCCCCTGCCGCCCGATCAGGTGTACCGGGCACAGGCGCACGCCAGCGAAGGCATCATCCAGTTGCACTGGGACATCCTGCCGGACTACTACCTGTACCGCGACAAGTTCCGCTTCGTCAGCCACAGTCCCGGCATCACGCTCGGCACGCCGCAGTTTCCGGAAGGCGAGCGGATTCACGACAAGTTCTTCGGCGACGAGGTGATTTACCGTCACGGCGTCACCCTGGCCGTTCCCTACACCGGCAGTGGCGCGCTGGACCTCGAAGCGGTGTACCAGGGTTGCAACGAAGTCATCGGCTTCTGCTATCCGCCGCAGCACAAACGCTTCGCATTGACGCTTGCTGCAGCGCATGACGTGAAAACGTCCACGCCGACTGCCGTGCATCCGCCGGATCTCGCCGCGCTGGTGAACGGCGAAACCGGCGACGAGGGCTTCCCGCCGCCGGACCGGGTGTTCCGCTTCACGGCCTATGCGAAAGACGCGAACACCGTCGAGGTGCGCTGGCAGATTGCGGACGGTTACTACCTGTACCGCCAGAAATTCCATTTCGCGAGCGACAATCCCGACATCCAGTTGGGCGCACCCGGTTTCCCGCAGGGCGAAATCAAGAACGACAAGTATTTCGGCACCAGCGAAATCTACACCCACGACGTGGACGCGCTGATTCCGGTCACGGTGAGCGGCGACAGCACGCGCTTCACGCTGAGCGCGAGTTATCAGGGCTGCGCGGAAAAGGGCCTGTGCTACCCGCCCATCACCAAGACCGTGCTGCTGGATCTCGCCACGCCCGGCAGCATCGCCGCGGCGGTGCCGGCGCCCGCCGCGGAAACCGCGGCGGGCGGCTCAGAGCAGGATCGGCTCGCCAGCCTGATCCGCACCGGCAATCTCGTCTGGGTGTTCCTGGCTTTCGTCGGCCTGGGGCTGCTGCTCACGTTCACGCCCTGCGTGCTGCCGATGATCCCGATCATTTCCGGGCTGATTGTCGGACAGGGCAAGACCGTCACCACGCGGCGCGCCTTCCTGCTCTCGCTCACCTATGTCATCGCCATGGCGCTCACCTACACCGTGGCCGGGGTGCTGGTGGCGCTGCTCGGTTCCAATATTCAGGCCTGGTTCCAGAATCCCTGGGTGCTCGGCGTGTTCGCGCTGATCTTCGTGCTGCTGGCGCTGTCCATGTTCGGTTTCTACGAACTGCAACTGCCGAGTGCGCTGCAAACCCGTCTCGCGGCGCACAGCAACCGCGCACGCAGTGGCGCCTTCACCGGTGTCGCGGTCATGGGTGTGCTGTCGGCGCTGATCGTGGGACCGTGCATCACCGCGCCCCTGGTCGCCGCGCTGATCGTGATCGGCGAAAGCGGCGAGCCGGTGCGCGGCGGCCTGGCGCTGTTCGCGCTTGGTCTCGGCATGGGTGTGCCGTTGCTGATTGTCGGCACGTCCGCCGGCAAGTTCATTCCCAGAGCCGGTGCCTGGATGAACGCCGTCAAGGCCGTGTTCGGCGTGCTGATGCTGGCGGTCGCGGTGTGGTTCCTGTCGCGCGTGCTGCCCGGCCCGGTGACGCTGGTGCTGTGGGCGGCGCTCGCCATCCTCTGCGCCGTGTACCTCGGCGCGCTCGAAGCCGCGCCCACCGGCTGGCGCAAACTCTGGAAAGGGCTCGGCATCCTGCTCGGCCTGTACGGCCTGATTCTTCTGGTCGGTGCCGCGTCCGGCGGCAGCGATCCCCTGCGTCCGCTTGCGCATCTGCGCGCGCCCGCCGGCGGCGCGACGGTGACGCAAACCGGCCTGCACTTCACGCGCATCAAGAGCGTGGCGGACCTGGATCGCGCGCTGGCCGGCGCCGCCGCGCAGCATCGCGGCGTGATGCTGGATTTCTACGCGGACTGGTGCGTGTCCTGCAAGGAAATGGAGCACGGCGCATTTGCAGACCCGGCGGTGCGGGCCGCGCTTGCCGACGTGCTGCTGCTCCAGGCCGATGTCACCGCCAACGATGCCGCCGACCAGGCCCTGCTGCAACATTTCGGGATTTACGGTCCACCCAGTATCCTGTTCTTCGGCCCTGACGGACAGGAACTCCGTTCCCTGCGCGTGGTCGGCTACATGGACGCGCCGCAGTTCCTCGCGCACCTGCACACTGCTTTCGGAGAGCGTGAATGAAGTCTGTCCAGACCGCCGGCCTCGTGATTGCCATCGTGATTGCCGCGCTCGCGGCCGGTTACGGCGCCTATCAGTGGCTGCAACCGGAGCGCAGCACCGAGCTTGCACAGCAGGCGCCCGCGCAACCGGCCATGAGCCAGACGCAGGCCATGCACCTGCCGCTGAACGACCTGGACGGCAATCCGCACAATCTCGCGGACTGGCACGGCAAAGTCCGGCTGGTGAATTTCTGGGCCACCTGGTGCCCGCCCTGCCGCGAGGAAATGCCGCTGCTGGTGAAATTGCAGGCCAAGTACGCCGCGCGCGGCCTGCAAGTAATCGGCATCGCCACCGATGAAACCGACACCGACGGCGTGCGCACCTTCACCAAGCGCATGCTGGTCAATTACCCGATCCTGCTCGGCGATTTCCGGATCAACGCCATGGTGGCGGGGCTGGGCGGCAACCTCATCGGCCTGCCCTATACCCTGCTGATTGACCGGGACGGCCGCATCATCAAGATCCATCCCGGCCAGTTGCAGCCCACCGAGACCGAAAAGTGGGTCGAGGGCGCCCTGAACGGTACCCCGCCGCCCCGCTCCGCCGCCCCCACCCGGGTTTCCGCATCTCAGCCGAACTAGCCGCGAACTGCCACGAATTTGTGGCTTTTTCCGTCCACGGCATGGACAAATCCGGAATCCTGTACCAGAATTGACTTCAGACCGGGCATCGAGCCCGGCAGCCTGCGTGAATCTGAGCCAAGCTCACGCGATCTGCATGGAAATGGACGGCAACCGGCGGGTGCCGGTGGCGGCGGTTCCCTGACGGAAAGGGGGCATGCCCCCGAGTTTGGCTCCGATGAAAACTGCGACCGCGCGCACATACCCGCAACAACGAAAACTGATAGAAATGCGCGGACTTCTGCCGCCAACGGCAGCAATCCCATGAAACCCGGGGCGATTCGTGGCCAGCATTCTGCTTTTGAACGGACCCAATCTGAACCTGCTGGGCGAGCGGGAGCCGTCGCATTACGGCAGGCTCAGCCTGGCCGAGATCGAGGCCGGCCTGCGCGAGCGCGCCACCGCGCTCGGCCACCGCATGGAGACGCTGCAAAGCAACCATGAAGGCGTGCTGATAGACCGCATCCATGCCGCGCGAGACGACGGCACCGGCTTCCTGCTGTTCAATCCGGGCGGTTACACGCACACCAGCGTGGCGCTGCGCGACGCGCTCGCCGCGACGCGTCTGCCGTTCATCGAGATCCACCTCAGCAATATCCACGCCCGCGAAGCCTTCCGGCAGAAATCGTTTTTTTCCGATCTGGCAGCCGGCGTCATCACCGGCCTCGGCGCGCAGGGCTACGAACTGGCGTTGCTGGCTGCCGATCATTACCTGAACACCCATACCACCTGACAACCGGGGTGCCTCCATGGACATACGCAAGGTCAAGAAACTCATCGAGCTGCTGGAAGAATCCGGCATCGCCGAAATCGAAATCACCGAAGGCGAGGAATCGGTGCGCATCAGCCGTTACAACGGCCCGGCGCCCGCCCCCGCGCACATGGTGATGGCCGCCCCGGCGGCCGTCGCGGCACCGGCTGCGGCTGCTCCGGCCGCGCCGGCCGAAAGCGCCGCAGGCGGCAAGCCGGTCCCGGCCGGGCACCAGGTGAAATCGCCCATGGTCGGCACTTTCTATCGCGCCTCCTCGCCGGACGCCAAACCGTTCGCGGACGTGGGGCAATCGGTGAAGGTGGGCGACACGCTGTGCATCATCGAGGCCATGAAGATGATGAACCAGATCGAGGCCGACAAGGCCGGCGTGGTCAAGGCCATCCTCGCCCAGAACGGCGATCCGGTGGAATTCGGCCAGCCGCTCTTCATCATCGAATAAAAGAAGAACACGTCATGCTGGAAAAAGTTGTCATAGCCAATCGCGGCGAAATTGCACTGCGCATCCTGCGTGCCTGCCGCGAGCTCGGCATCCGGACCGTGGCGGTGCACTCCAGCGCGGACCGCGACCTCAAGCACGTGCTGCTGGCGGATGAATCGGTGTGCATCGGGCCGCCGGCGTCCGCCGAAAGCTACCTCAACATGCCGGCCATCATCAGTGCCGCGGAAGTCACCGATGCGGTGGCCATCCACCCCGGTTACGGTTTTCTGGCCGAGAACGCCGATTTCGCCGAGCGCGTGGAGAGCAGCGGCTTCATCTTCATCGGGCCGCGCCCCGATACCATCCGCCTCATGGGCGACAAGGTCTCCGCCAAGCACGCCATGGTCAAGGCCGGAGTGCCGACCGTGCCGGGCTCGGAAGGCGCGCTGCCGAACGACCCGAAGGAAGCCATGCGCATGGCGCGCGACATCGGCTATCCCGTCATCATCAAGGCCGCGGGCGGCGGCGGCGGGCGCGGCATGCGCGTGGTGCACAGCGAGGCCGCACTGGTCGCCGCCATCGCCATGACCAAGAACGAGGCCAAGGCCGCCTTCAACAACGACACGGTGTACATGGAGAAATTCCTGGAGCATCCACGTCACATCGAGTTCCAGGTGCTGGCGGACGGCGAAGGCAACGCGATCCATCTCGGCGAACGCGACTGCTCCATGCAGCGCCGTCACCAGAAAGTCATCGAGGAAGCGCCCGCACCCGGCATCACCGACAAGCAGCGCCGCACCATGGGCGAGCGCGTGGCACAGGCCTGCAAGGACATCGGCTACCGCGGCGCCGGCACCTTCGAGTTCCTGTACCAGGACGGCCAGTTCTATTTCATCGAGATGAACACGCGCGTGCAGGTCGAGCACCCGGTCACCGAGATGATCACCGGCATTGACATCGTGAAATGGCAGCTCATGATCGCGGCCGGCGAACCGTTCACGCTCAGGCAGAAGGACATCGTCATCCACGGGCACGCGTTCGAATGCCGCATCAATGCCGAGAACGCACGCAACTTCACGCCCTCGCCCGGCCTCATCACGCGCTGGCACGCGCCCGGCGGCCCCGGCATCCGCGTGGATTCGCACGCCTACAGCGGTTACAGCGTGCCGCCCTATTACGATTCGCTGATCGGCAAGCTCATCGCCTACGGTGACGACCGCGCCTCGGCACTGGCGCGCATGCGCATGGCGCTCACCGAAATCGTGGTGGAAGGCATCAACACCAACGTGCCGCTGCACCAGGATCTGTTCAGCGATTCCGCGTTCATTGCCGGCGGCACCAACATCCACTACCTGGAAAAGAAGCTGGGCCTGTAACGGACCGCGCGTGAACTGGCTGGAATTCAAGCTCACGCTCGGCGATCTCGATGCCGCGCGGGTCGAGGATGCCCTGCTCGCCGCCGGCGCGGTGGCCGTCACGTATCAGGATGCCGGCGATCAGCCGCTCTACGAACCCGATCCCGGGGCCATGCCGCTGTGGTCCGAGACCCGCGTCACCGGCCTGTTTCCCGAAGGCAGCGATCTCGACGCCGTGCGTGCGGTGCTCATGGCCGCGCTCGATCTGGCGCGGTTGCCGGCGCATCGGATCGAAACGCTCGCGGACCGCGAATGGACACGGGAATGGCTCAAGGACTTCAGGCCCATGCACTTCGGCCGGCGGTTGTGGATCTGTCCGAGCGCGTTCACGCCGCCCGATCCGGCCGCGGTCAATATCCTGCTCGACCCCGGCCTCGCCTTCGGCACCGGCACCCATCCCACCACGGCGCTGTGCCTGGAATGGCTGGATGGGCTGACACTCGACAACAGCACGCTCATTGATTACGGCTGCGGCTCCGGCATCCTCGCCATTGCCGCCGCCCGGCTCGGCGCGGCCGCCGTGCACGCCGTGGACACCGACCCGCAGGCGCTGACCGCGACGCACGAGAACGCCAGCCGCAATCAGGTGCAGGCACGCCTCACGGTGTGCGCGCCCGAGGCGCTCGCCGCGCCGCCCGCCGATTTTCTGGTGGCGAACATCCTGGCCGGACCGCTGGTGGCACTGGCACCGCGGCTCGCGGCCCTGCTCAAACCCGGCGGCAGGCTCGCGCTCTCCGGTATCCTTGTCTCTCAGGCACCGGACATCCGGCAGGCGTATGCACCGTGGTTCGACCTCAGCGCCACGGCGCAACGCTATGAATGGCTGCGCGTGGATGCGCGTCGCCGGGAACAGGACTGAATGCTGACCACCTGCACCGAATGTGGCACCCGCTTCCGTCTCACGGCGGAGCAGTTGCGTCGTGCCGAAGGCCAGGTGCGCTGCGGTCGCTGCGGCGAGGTGTTCGATGCCTTCGTGCACCTGCACGGCGACGACGGCACGCCGTGGTCGGTGGCGCCGGAGGCGGACGATGCCGCGCCCATCGCGCCGCCCGAGCCCTATGAACCCGAAACGGCGTCACCCCCGGCCGACGAGGACACGCGGCTCGGCGACACCAGCGAGCTGCCGGAAAGTCCCAACGTCCGTGTCGAGCCGCGCATGGACGACCTGTTCGCGGCGCTCGATGCCGAGCATGCGTCCATGCCGGACGAAGCCGGGGCACCGGATACCGAAGCGGCACTGTCCGACGCACTCGACGCCGCCGAGACCACCGAACTGCCCGCTGAATCCGCAGGCGATAGCGAACTGCCGCCCCACGATCACGTCCTGACCCAACCGCACCAGGGCCGGCATCGCACCTGGTGGGCCCTCGGCTGCCTGTGCCTGTTGCTGCTGCTCGGCGTGCAAGTGGTGAACGCAAACCGCGAACGTCTCGGCCGCAACCTCGTGATCGGCCCCTCGCTGAACGCGCTGTACACGCTGCTGGGACACCCGCTGGCGGCACCGCGCGCCCTGGATGCCTGGCAACTGGACAACGCCAATGTCACGTCCGACCCCGAGGCGGCGGGCGGGCTGTCCATCACCGGCAACCTCGCCAATACCGCCGGCTTCAGCCAGCCCTGGCCGCTGCTGCGCGTGGAACTGACCGACCGTTACGGCGACGTGCTCAAGCGGCGCGATTTCGCCGCGGCCGATTACCTGCCCGCCGCCCAGGCCGGGCGGCTGCCCGCACCGGGCACGGCCACCCATTTCCGCCTCGACGTGGTGGACCCCGGCCCGGACGCGGTGGGTTTCCTGATCGCGCCCTGCTTCGATTTCCCCAATGGCCGTGTCTGCGCCAGCAGCCACACCCGCGACTAGCGCGGATTTGACAAAATGTCCGCACGGTCCGCAACCACAAGAAAAAATGGCGCCGGGCTGCACGCGAAAGAAACAGGGCGTTCGAGCGCCGCCGGGAATCGGACTCGCGCACCGGTTTGTACCGTGTCCAACACGCGCGCATCGCGCCCTAGCCCTGTCGGCGACAAATTGCAAGTTTGACTCGCGCCTGAATGCCTTTATTATCTTCCGCCTGTTCCTGATTCGCGTCATCGCCAGCGCAACATGCGTATAGGGTGCTATTCGCTTCGCAACAATCTGGTGCTGGCGCCCATGGCGGGCGTGACGGACCGGCCGTTCCGGCAACTCTGCAAGACGCTGGGTGCCGGCATGGCGGTGTCGGAGATGGTGACCTCGCGCAGCGAGTTGCGCGATACCGCCAAGACCCGGCGCCGCATGGACCACGCCGGCGAAGTGGAGCCGCGTATCGTGCAGATCGCGGGCGCGGAGCCGGAACAGATGGCCGAAGCGGCGCGTTTCAACGTCGCCGAGGGCGCCCAGATCATTGACATCAACATGGGCTGCCCGGCGAAGAAGGTTTGCAACAAGGCGGCGGGTTCGGCGCTGCTGCAGGACGAGGCGCTGGTCGGGCGCATTCTGGACGCGGTGGTGACGGCAGTGGATGTCCCCGTCACGCTCAAGATCCGCACCGGCTGGGACCGCGAGCACAGGAACGGCGTACGCATCGCAAGGCTTGCGGAAGCGGCCGGCATCCGGGCGCTGGCGGTGCACGGACGGACCCGCGCCGACCTGTACGGCGGCGAGGCGGAATACGACACCATTCGCGCCATCAAGGCCGCGGTGGCGATTCCGGTGCTGGCGAACGGCGACGTCACGAGTCCGGAACGGGCGCGCGAGGTGCTGGCATACACGGGTGCCGACGCGGTGATGATCGGGCGCGCCGCCCAGGGGCGGCCGTGGATCTTCCGCGAGATCGGACACTTTCTGGAAACGGGCCGCATACTGCCGGCCCCGGACGGGGACGAAATCCGCGACATCATGCTCGGCCACCTCGACAACCTGTATGCGTTCTACGGCGAATACACCGGCGTGCGCGTGGCCCGCAAGCATATCGGCTGGTATCTGAAAGCCGGAGCGGACGCCCCCGGTCTGCGCGACCGATTGATGCGGGCGGAAAGCGCCCGTGAACAACAACGACTGATCCGCAACCATTTTGCGGAACACGACAACAACATCAGGGAGCTTGCTGCATGACGAACCAGGCCGCGACCCAGCGAGTGCTGGAAGTGGTGGACGGCGACAGGGTGGGCACCAGCCATTCCCTGCGCGATTACACTGAAAAGACCCTGCGCCGCTATTTCGCGGATCTGGACGGTCACGACCCCTCCGAGTTGTACGACTTCGTGCTGGGCGAAATCGAGCCGCCCCTGCTACGCACCCTGCTGGACTACACGCGCGGCAACCAGTCGCGCGCGGCCGCCATTCTGGGCCTGAACCGCAGCACGCTGCGCAAGAAGCTGCGGCAATATAAAATCAACACCTGAATGCCGGAGCCGACCGGCCGCGCCGAGTGAGCCGCGGCCGATCCGCCCGCCGACGCCATCCGCCGCAAGGAATCCCCGTGCCAACACGCCGCGCGCTGCTCTCCGTTTCCGACAAGACCGGTCTCACGGATTTCGCGCGCAGCCTGCATGATCTCGGCGTCACGCTCCTGTCCACCGGCGGCACCGCAACGCTGCTGCGCGAAGCCGGTATCCCGGTCACCCAGGTTTCCGACTACACCGGCTTCCCGGAAATCATGGCCGGGCGCGTCAAGACCCTGCACCCGAAGATCCACGGCGCGTTGCTCGGCCGGCGCGGTACCGACGACGCGGTGATGCGCGAACACGGCATCGAGCCGATTGATCTCGTGGTGGTCAACCTGTATCCGTTCGAGGCCACGGTCGCAGCGCCGGGCTGCACGCTCGAACGCGCCATCGAGAACATTGATATCGGCGGCCCGGCCATGCTGCGCGCCGCGGCCAAGAACCACGCGCACGTCGCGGTGGTCACGGATCCGGACGACTATGCGCGCGTGCTGGCGGCGCTGCGCGACAAGGGCATCGGCGACGCACTGCGCCACGAACTCGCGGTGAAGGCGTTCGCCCACACCGCCGCCTACGACGGCGCGATTGCCAACCATCTTTCGACGCACACCGCCGACGGCAGCACGCAGCCGTTCCCGGAATATTTCACTGCACAGTTCCACAAACGCGCCGAATTGCGCTACGGGGAGAACCCGCATCAGCGCGCGGCGCTGTACACCGAGCGTCACGCACTGGACGGCACGCTTGCGGGCGCACGCCAGTTGCAGGGCAAGGAACTGAGCTACAACAACCTGGCGGATGCCGATGCCGCGCTGGCTTGCGTGCGGGCGTTCGAAACGCCGGCCTGTGTCATCGTCAAGCACGCCAATCCCTGCGGCGTGGCGCTGGGCGCCAGCCTGCTTGAAGCCTATGAGCAGGCTTACGCCACCGACACCAGTTCCGCGTTCGGCGGCATCATCGCCTTCAACCGCAGGCTGGATGCTGAAACCGCCGCGCGCATCCTCGCCAACCAGTTCGTGGAAGTGGTGATCGCGCCGGATTTCGAGGCCGATGCGCTCACGCGGCTGGCGGGCAAACCCAAGGTGCGCGCACTCGCCACCGGCGAGGCGGGCGCCGTGACGGCGGTACCGGATTACAAGCGCATCAGCGGCGGCCTGCTGGTGCAGGATACGGATCACGGCAGCGTGACGCGCGCCGAACTCAGGATCGTGACCCGCAAGCAACCCACCGAACAGCAGTTCGCGGATCTGCTGTTTGCCTGGCGCGTGGTCAAGTACGTCAAGTCCAACGCCATCGTGTACGCGCGGGACGGCCGCACCCTCGGCATCGGCGCCGGCCAGCCCAGCCGCATCATGAGTGCGCGCATCGCCGCGCTCAAGGCCGCGGAAGCCAAGCTCGAAGTGCGCGACGCAGTGATGGCCTCGGATGCGTTCTTCCCGTTCCGCGACAGCGTCGGCGTTGCCGCCGATGCCGGCATCAGCGCCATCATCCAGCCCGGCGGTTCGATGCGCGATGCCGAAGTCATTGCCGCAGCCGATGAACACGGCATCGCGATGGTGTTCACCGGCATGCGCCACTTCCGGCACTGACGGGGATCTTTCCCGCGGTTTCGTCGTTGCCGGTCGTCGCGGTGCGGCTCGCCGGCAGTAGTATTGGGCGCGGAGAATCAATCGGGAATCTGATGTACCGGTTTTCCGGGGGAATCGCATGAAAGTATTGGTCATCGGTGGCGGCGGACGCGAACACGCACTGGCCTGGAAGCTGGCGCAGTCGCCACGCGTGGAAAAAATCTTTGTTGCACCCGGCAATGCCGGGACGGCACACGAGAAGAAATGCGAGAACGTGCGCATCGCCGCGGACGACATCGGTGCGCTGCTGGATTTCGCACTCGGGCAGGGCGTCGAACTGACCGTGGTCGGCCCCGAGCAGCCGCTGGTGCTGGGCCTCACCGATGTCTTCACCCAGGCCGGGCTGCGCTGCTTCGGCCCCAGCCGCGTGGCCGCGCGACTCGAAGGCTCCAAGGCGTTCGCCAAGGATTTTCTGGCCCGTCACCACATCCCCAGTGCCGATTACCGCAGCTTCACGGAACTGCGTGCGGCGCTGGATTACCTGCGTGAACGCGACGCGCCCATCGTGATCAAGGCGGACGGCCTCGCCGCCGGCAAGGGCGTGGTGGTGGCGCAGACCCTGGGTGAAGCCGAGGCCGCGGTCAACGACATGCTGGCCGGCAACCGTTTCGGCGACGCCGGTCACCGCGTGGTGATCGAGGATTTTCTCGAAGGCGAGGAAGCCAGCTTCATCGTGATGGTGGACGGCGAACACGTGTTGCCACTCGCCAGCTCACAGGACCACAAGCGCGTCGGCGAAGGCGACACCGGCGCCAACACCGGCGGCATGGGCGCCTACTCGCCCGCGCCGGTGGTCACGCCGGAAGTCCACGCGCGCGTGCTGCGCGACATCATCCTGCCCACCGTGCGCGGCATGGCCGCCGAAGGCGCGCCTTACACCGGCTTCCTGTACGCCGGCCTCATGATCGCGGCGGACGGCAGCCCCTACGTCATCGAATTCAACTGCCGTTGTGGCGACCCGGAAACCCAGCCCATCATGATGCGGCTGGAATCGGACCTCGTGCAGTTATGCGAGATCGCGCTGGACGGACGGCTGAACGAAACCCGCGCCGACTGGGACCCGCGCGTGGCACTGGGCGTGGTGATGGCAGCAGGGGGGTATCCGGGCGATTACCGGAAAGGCGACGCGATTCACGGCCTGCCACCCTTCCCCAACAATCACGTGAAGGTGTTTCACGCCGGCACCGCCGAGCAGGACGGGGAGATCGTGACCCACGGCGGCCGCGTGCTGTGCGTCACCGCGCTCGGTGAAGACGTCGCGGAAGCGCGCCAGCGCGCCTACCACATCGCCGACGGCATCCGCTGGTCGGGCCGCTATTTCCGTCGCGACATCGGCCACCGCGCGCTGGCGCGCGGAACGTCGGCATGATGGGCATACCGGGCATCCGGCCGATCCAGTCTGCCGATCACGATGCCGCACTCCGCATCCTGCGCCAATTGCGGCCGACGCTGAATGCCACCGACTTCGAGGCGCGCCTCGCCCGCCAGGCCGCGCTCGGCTATCGTCTGATCGGTTCGTTCACGCCGCAACTCAGCGGCGTGCTCGGCATGCGCGCAACCGAGACCCTGGCACGCGGCCATCATCTGCACGTGGATGATCTGGTGGTGGATAACCCATTCCGCGGCCAGGGACTGGGCCGCGCCTTGCTGTCTTTCGCGGAAGCCGAGGCGCGTCGGCTGGGATGTGTCGCGGTCTTTCTGGACAGTTTTGAAAATGTGCTGCCGTTTTATCAGGCATCAGGGTATGCAGCGCACGACTCGGTGCTGGTAAAGAAATCCCTGGCCGACTGAGTGCACCCTGGTATATTGAAATAGCAGAAACCGTTCCATCCGGACCGGCAGGCTCGCCGATCACGAGTCAAGGTGGTGTCTGCGGGCTGAAGGTTTCCGGCCGTGTGGACGGCGATGCTGCTGACGAGGCAGCAAACCCTCGCGCACATCCTCTAGCGTGGTGTCGAGCAGGCGGCCGTGAAA
>DASSRV010000054.1:0-9193 GCA_035701605.1 Gammaproteobacteria bacterium | reverse complement strand
AGCCTGCCTTAGTAAGCGTCTCAAGGACAATGTGCTCAACTTCAAAAGAACTAATGCCAACTAGCCACTCGTTCTTGCGACCGGAGTTACCTCGAACTCGCCATTGCGAGAGCCTGTCTAATACGGCGCGCTCAGCAGCAGCGATGTTTTCGAGCGTGACGATTGGGAAGAAGTTTACGTTTTCCGGACCGAAAACACTTTCGTAGTTTTTGGAGCGTGTAGCGAGATTCTTGGCCTTTCCGAACTTGCAATTAGCCGAGGTAACGGTAATGCACTTTGAGGCAATGCGCGGATCGTTTGCATTGACCGAAATCGGTACTGCGTTGTTCAGCGTAACGATGTAGAGGCCAGCTTGCTTCATGGGTCCTCTCGATGTTCTGGAGAATCGTAGTCTGCCAGTGCAGTATGGCGGATTAGCGCAGTGTAATCCGCCGTATGGAATATGACATCTTGCTAGATAGGCGGGGACCTGCGAGTACGATGCTGCGCTTCGTTTCGGCGATGCACTTCGATTCAACCTTCCCGCAACGTCTCGACCGGCGGCGTGTTCAATACCTTGCGTGTCGCCAGCACACCGCTGACGGCGACGATCAAGGTTCCGGCGGCGATACCGAACACCCAGATGCGCCAGTCGCCGTGATACGGCAGATTGAAAACACGATCGGCCAATAGCCACGCGACCAGGCTGGCAGCGATTGCACCGAGCAGACCGGCAGCAAAACCCAGCGCCGCGTATTCGGTGGCGGTCGCGGTGCGGAGCAGGCGACGCGAGGCGCCCAGCGCGCGCAGCACGGCAGCCTCGAAGCGGCGTTCCTCGCGGGTGGCCTGCACTGCGGCGAGCAGCACCACGATGCCGGCGCCGAGTGTGAACAGGAACACGTAGTGCACCGCCAGCGAGGCCTGATCCATGAGCTGGCGCACCTGCTGCATGATGGCGTCAATGTTGAAGATGGTGAGCGCCGGCAGTTCATGCAGCAGACCGGCGAGTATCAGCGCGCGTTCCGGCGGCAGGTACACGCTGGTGAGCCAGCTCGCCGGATAATCCTCCAATGCACCGGGCGACAGCTCGATGAAGAAGTTGGGGCGGAACGAATCCCAGCGCACCTTGCGGAAGCTGAGGATTTTCGCAGTGACCGTATCGCCCGCGATGTCGAAGGTGAGCGTGTCGCCGAGCTTCAGACCGAGATCCTTGGCGTAATCCTGTTCGATGGAGGCGAACGACTGGCGTGCTTCCGTGGCGTTCCACCAGCGGCCCGCGACAATCGTGTTCGCTTCCGGCAGCGTCGCGGACCAGCTCAGGTTGGCTTCGCGGTCGCGCATGCGGCGCGCGTGTTCGTCCTTGACCTTGACGTCCTTGATGGGCGTGCCGTTGATGGCGGTCAGGCGCGCGCGCGTCATGGGAGACAACACGGGCGCGGGTAGGCCGTGCGCGGTGAAGAACTGCGTTACCGTGGCGCGCTGGTCCGGCTGGATGTTGATGATGAACTGGTTGGGTGCATCCGCCGGCAGCGTGGTACGCCAGGTGGCGAGCAGGTCGCCGCGCACCAGGCCGAGCAACAACAGCACCATGAGGCCGATGCCGAACGCGACCATCTGCACCATCACGGCATGACGGTGACGATTGAGGTTGGCAAGTCCGTAACGCCAACCCGCGCCCGCGCCGTGACGCAGCGGCCGGAGTACGCGCAGCAGCAGCAGGGCACCGACGGCCAGCAGCGCCATGCAGCCGGCGAGGCCGCCGAGCACGTACAGCGTGAGTGTCAGCGAGCGCACCTGCCACAGGGTCAGCGCAAAACAGGCGGCGAGCGCGACGCCGTACACCAGCCAGCCGCGTCGCGGCGGGGGCGCGAGATCGCGCCTAAGTACCCGCGCCGGTGGCGTGTCGCCGAGCCGCATCAGCGGCGGCAGTGCGAAGCCCAGAAGCAGGATCAGGCCGATGCCGAAGGCGGACAACGCGGGCGAAAGCGGCGTGATCGGCAGTTGCGTCGGCAGCAAGCCTTTCAGAATCACGACCAGGCCGTATTGCGCGGCATAGCCGAGCGAAATGCCGATGACGCCGGCCGCGATTCCGAGCCACAGCAGTTCCAGGAGCAGCACGCCCTGTACGCGACGGCGCGACAAGCCCAAGGCTTTCAGCACCGCGGCGGCATCGGTGTAGCACGTGGCTTAACGTCGTGCCGACAGCACCACCGCCACGGCGGAAATCAGCACGCTCACCAGCGCGGCCAGCGACAGGAAGCGCGTGGAGCGGTCAATCGCGTTGACCATTTGCGGGCCGCTGTCGCGTGCGTCGCGCAGCCGGATACCGGCCGGCAGATCGGCTTTCCATTGCCGATCCAGTTTTGCGATCACGTCTGGTGTGCCCGCGATCAGCAGCTTGTAACTGACGCGCGAGTTCGTGTTCACCAGACCGCTGGCGGGAATGTCGGCAAGATTCAGCACCAGTTTCGGCGCCAGCGCGGAAAAGCCGAAACCGTTGTCCGGCAGGTAGGCGATGCTGGCTGCGACGCGGGCATCGAGCTTGCCGACGCGCAGGCTGTCGCCGGTTGCAATTCCGAGGTTGGAAAAGATACGCGGCTCCGCCCACAGCGTGCCGCGTGCGGGGATGCCGTCGGCGGGCGTGGCCTTGCCGAAGGGCTGTGCGCTCAGGCGTGCGTGTCCGCGCAAGGGATACCCGGCGCTGACCGCGTGCACTTCCACCAGCAGGGTGTGCGTGTCGCGCAGGACCACGGTCGGGAAATCGAGCACCTCGGCGGTGCGGGCGCCGGCTGCATGCGCCTGCTGCGTGTAGCGCGCGGGAATCGGCGCGCGTGCGCTCAAGACCAGATCCGCCGCCAGGCTCACGCCGGCCTGTTCCAGCACCGCGGTCTGCACGCGCGCAGTGAAAAAACCCACTGCGCTGACCGCTGCCAGCGCCAGGGCCAGGGCCAATGCCATGACAGTCAGCTCGCCAGCGCGCCAGCCGCGCCGGAATTGTCGCCAGGACAGCCGCAGCAGATTCATGCGGTCTGCACCAGACGCCCGGCATGCAGCGGCAGTGTGCGCTGACAGCGCGCAGCCAGTTCGGTGTCGTGTGTCACCAGCACCAGCGTGGTGCGGTGTTCCGCATTCAGCTTGAACAAGAGATCAATGATGAGATGGCCGGTGGCGGCGTCGAGATTGCCGGTGGGCTCGTCCGCGAACAACAGCGCGGGCTCGGTGGCGTAGGCGCGCGCGATGGCGACGCGTTGCTGTTCGCCGCCGGACAGTTTCTGCGGGTAGTAGCTTGCTCGTGCTGCGAGGCCGACCGCTGCCAGCACCGCGCGTGCGGCGGTGTCCGGTGCCGGATGGCCGCCGAGTTCCAGCGGCAGCATCACGTTTTCCAGTGCGGTGAGTCCGGGCAGCAGGTGGAACGACTGGAACACGAAACCGATTTCGCGCGCGCGGCGTGCGGCGCGTGCATCTTCGTCCAGCGTGCTGAACGGCGCGCCGTCGAGTTGCACCGTGCCGCGCGTCGGCACGTCCAGTCCCGCAAGCAGGCCGAGCAAGGTGGATTTGCCGGAGCCGGACGGGCCGACAATGGCGACCGATTCGCCGTGCGCGATGTCGAGCGTGACCTCCTCGAGGATGGTCAGCACGCCGTCCGGGCTGTTAACCTGTTTGCAGAGTGTGTCCGCGCGAAGCAGCGCGGCAGGCGTGGAGTCCTTGGGCATGATGAAGACAATCCTGTTGTGGGTACTGTTATGTGTCACGCCGGCGGCGTTGGCTGCACCGGCACGCATCCTGGTCATGGGCGACAGCCTGAGTGCTGCGCACGGGCTCGCAACCGATCAGGGCTGGGTGGCCCTCCTGCAAGCGCGGCTGCGCGCGCAGGGCTATGACTATACCGTGGTCAACGCCAGCATCAGCGGCGAGACCACGGCCGGCGGCCTGACCCGGCTGCCGCACGCGCTTGGACAGCACACGCCGGCGATCGTCATTCTGGAACTGGGCGCCAATGACGGCCTGCGCGGTCTGCCCGTCGCGCTCATGCAGCAGAATCTGGGGCGCATGATCGCGCTTTCAAGCCGCGCCGGCGCCAGCGTGCTCCTGCTCGGCATCCTGCTGCCGCCCAATTACGGGCCGGCCTACACCCGGGCGTTTGCCGCCGTGTATCCGGCGCTGGCACGGCAGTACCGCATCCCGCTGTTGCCGTTTCTGCTCGAGGGTGTGGCCGAGCATCCCGAGCTGATGCAGGCGGACGGCCTGCACCCGACCGCGACCGGCGAACCCGTCGTGCTCGACAATGTATGGGGGAAACTCAAGCCGCTGTTGCACAAGCCGGGTGCCGGCTGACGCGGTGCGCGACCGCGGTTCAGTGCCGGGTAATTTCCGTCACCACCCATTCCATGATCTTCAGCATGCGCGGCGACAGGAGCGGCAGTGCCGCGGCGTGCGTCAGCCAGCGGTACTCCATGTGTTCGCGGATGCCGGTCACGGGATTGGCGGCGAGCACCACGTGCTGCTGCGACGTGCGCGCGAGGTAATAGCGCGCGACTTTGCCGTGGTTGTAGGGCGCGGTTTCGCAGAACTGCTCGCCCCAGGCAAATTCCAGTTCGCGGATGCCGGTTTCCTCGTGCACTTCGCGGATCGCCGCCTGCAAGGGTGTTTCGCCGGGCTCCAGCGCGCCTTTCGGGAAATCCCAGTAGCGCCATGCACGCAGCAGCAGAAACAACGGGCCGGCCGGCGTTTCACGCAGTATGGCCACTCCGGCGGACAGTCGCGCATGACGGGACATGCCGCGAGTATAGCCCGGCCGCTCCCGCCCAAGGCTAGAATGGCGGCATGAAGACCCTGCTCGCCATCCGCCACGTGCCGTTCGAGGATCTCGGCGGATTCGAGTCCGTGCTGGACGACGCGGGCTATGCGATCCAGTACGCGGATGCACCCACCACGGAGTTCGATGTGCTGGCCCGGCGAGACTGGGATCTTGTGGTGGTGCTGGGCGGGCCGATCAGCAGCAACGACGGTGCGCAGTACCCCTTTCTGACACCGGAGCTGAAATTGATCGAAGCGCGGCTCAAGGCCGCCCAAACCCTGCTTGGTATCTGTCTCGGCAGCCAGTTGATGGCGCGTGCGCTGGGCGCCACGGTGCGACGTGCGGAACGCGCGGAAATCGGCTGGTACCCGTTGACGCTGACTGAGGCCGGGCGTGCTTCGCCGCTCCGGCATTTCACGGCACCGGTGTTCCACTGGCACGGCGAAACCTTCGAGCTGCCGGCCGGTGCCGAACACCTGGCAAGCTCGGCCCTGTGCGCACATCAGGGATTCCGCATCGGCACGCATGCCTTGGCGCTGCAATTCCATCCCGAAGTCACCGCGCGTGGCCTGGAGCAGTGGTATGTCGGACACGTCGGCGATCTCGCCGAACACGGTTTGTCCCCGGCCATTTTGCGTCAACAGGCTCAGCAACACGCCACCGCCATGCAGGAGCAGGCGCGCGCGTTTCTGGAAGCGTGGCTGTCGGGCCTGTCTGGCTAGAACTTATTCTCAAAATCCCGTTCGCCCCCGGATCAAGTCCGGGGCAGGCTCTGAGCGTAGCGCCGCAGGCGCGGAGTCGAAGGGGGCTAAGCCCACGATTTTTATTTCATGTGTTTCGACTTCGTCTGTCCTGAGCTTGTCGAATGGTCCAACACGAACGGTCGGATAATTTTGAGATAAGTTCCAGCAGATTCCGGACAAGAGCCGCACCGTTTTCAGGCGCGGAACTCGATTCGGGCCTCGATCGTGATGCCGCTCTTGAGACTGTTCGCAATGAAACAGTGCTGGTGCGCGAGCTCAATCATGGCGTCAACTTTCTCACGCACCATCGCGCCTGCGATCACGATCCGCGGTTTCAGGACGATGCGAGTAATGCGCACCGGCTTGTCCGCGTCCGGCATGACGCCCTCGGCCTCGTCATGGTAGGCCACCACGTCCACGCGCTTGCGCGCGGCGATGGCGAGGAACGACAGCATCTGGCAGGACGCGGCCGCCATCACCAGTAACTGCTCGGGGTTGAGTCGCGCCGGATCGCCACGGAACGCGGGATCGGAGGAGGCGGCAATCGTTACCGGTGCGGGCCTCGCTTGCAGGCTGTGATCGCGCGTGTACTGCTCGTAACCCGCGCCGGTGGAGCCGGTCCAGTCGCAGACTGCGTGATAGTGGTGGGTGCCGGTGTCGGACATGGCAATGCTCCTAACGGTAATAGAAGGTCTTCATCAGGAAGAAGTACAGCGGGTAGGGCAGGCAGCGCAGCAGTTTCACGGTCAGGCTCAGCCGCAGCGGAAACGTGATCTCGAATTTGCGCTTGAGAATGCCGCGATGGATGATGCTGGCGGCGCGTTCGGCGGACATCAGGAATGGCATGGCGAAGTTGTTTTCCCGTGTCATGGCCGTGTCCACGTAGCCCGGGTTGCAGACCGTGATGGCGATGCCTTCGCGCGCGAGATCGAAGCGCAGGGCTTCCGCCAGATTGATGAGCGCCGCCTTGGTCGGCCCATAGACCGCGCCACGGGGCAGGCCGCGTTGGCCGGCCAGGCTCGCCATGAGGACAATGTGACCGGCATGGCGTTGCCGCATGCCCGGCAGGATCGCGTCGAGGCCATTGATCGCCCCCAGATAATTGATCCGCATGTGGCGTTCGGCGAGCTCGGCATTGAATTCCGACAGTTTCACGAACTGCCCGAGTCCGGCGTTCAGCACCACCAGGTCCGGCGTACCCAGTTCCGCTTCGATGTGCGCCGCGGTTTCGCGCACTGCGGCAAGCGCGGTGACATCCAGCGGATAGGCAATCAGGTGCTCCGGATCACGCGCCGCGGTTTCCGCGAGCGGGCCGGGGCGACGCCCGGAAATGGCCACCTTCCAGCCGGCCGCGGCCAGCCGCAATGCCAGCGCGCGGCCGATGCCGGTGCCGCCGCCCGTGATCCAGGCCACGCCCGAGCTCGTCTGCATAGCGGAATTCTCTGGTTGCGGGAGGCGGATTTTACCGTGCTTGCCGCCGCCGCGGCGCTGCTATACCGTGTCCGGGTGTGCACGGCACCGGGTTTGTGACACCGAGGGCGGCATGGAAAAGATCTGGCTCAAGTCGTATCCGAAGGGCATTCCCGCGGAAATCAATCCGGACGACTATCCCTCGCTCAAGGTACTCGTGGAACAGAGTTGCCGCGAATTTGCGACGTTGCCCGCTTATACCAACCTCGGCCTGACTCTGAATTATGCCGAACTGGATCGGCTGAGCCGCGAGTTCGGCGCCTGGTTGCAGCAGCACGGACTGTGCAAGGGTGACCGCGTGGCGCTCATGATGCCGAACCTGTTGCAGTATCCGGTGGCCCTGTTCGGCGTGCTGCGTGCCGGCATGGTCGCGGTCAATGTGAATCCGCTCTACACCGCGCGCGAACTCGAGCACCAGATCAGGGATTCCGGCGCGCAGGCCATCGTGATCCTGGAGAACTTCGCCCACACCCTGCAGGAAGCAGGGCCGGCGCTGGACATGAAGACCGTGCTGGTGACCGCCATCGGCGACATGCTGCCGTTCCCGAAACGCGCGCTGGTCAATTTCGTGGTGCGGCACGTCAAGAAGATGGTGCCGGCCTGGTCCCTGCCGGGCGCAATTCCGTTCCGGCAGGTGCTGGCGGAAGGCGCGCGGCACACGCTGGCCGAGGTTGAACTTGGACACGACGACATCGCCTTCCTGCAATACACCGGCGGCACCACCGGCGTCGCCAAGGGTGCGGTGCTGACGCATCGCAACATGGTGGCGAACGTGTTGCAGGCTTCCGCCTGGCTCGGCAATTACGTCGAGCGCGGCTGCGAGACCGTGATAACGGCCCTGCCGCTGTACCACATCTTTTCGCTCACCGCGAACTGCCTCACGTTCATGCGGATCGGCGGCCACAACATCCTGATTACCAATCCGCGCGACATGCCGGGCTTCGTCAAGGAACTGCGTGGTGTGCGTTTCAGCGCCATCACTGGCGTCAATACTCTGTTCAACGGCCTGCTGCACACGCCGGGCTTCGAGCAGATTGATTTCAGCGCGCTCAAGGTTGCGCTGGGCGGCGGCATGGCGGTGCAACGCGCGGTGGCGGAGAGCTGGAAGAAAATCACCGGCGTACCCATCGTGGAAGCGTACGGCTTGACCGAAACCTCGCCGGCGGCCTGCATCAATCCGCTCGACAACCGGGATTACAACGCCAGCATCGGCCTGCCCATCTCCTCGACCGAACTCAGCATCCGCGACGATGCGGGCAAGGAGCTGGGCATTGGCGAAGTCGGCGAACTGTGTTTCAAGGGGCCGCAGGTCATGCGCGGCTACTGGAACCGGCCCGATGAGACTGCGCTGGTCCTGAGCGCGGACGGCTGGCTGCGCACCGGCGACATGGGCCGCGTGGACGAGCGCGGCTACGTCTATATCGTGGATCGCAAGAAGGATATGATCCTGGTATCCGGTTTCAACGTCTATCCGAACGAGATCGAGGACGTGATTGCGTTGTGCCCCGGTGTGCGCGAAGTGGCGGCAGTGGGTGTGCCGGACGAGCATTCCGGCGAAGTCGTGAAGCTGTTCGTGGTGCGCAAGGATCCGTCGCTCACGGTCGAGGCGCTCAAGGACTACGCGCACAAGGAGCTGACCGGCTACAAGCGCCCGAAATACATCGAATTCCGCGACGAGCTGCCGAAATCCAATGTCGGCAAGATCCTGCGCCGGGAGTTGCGCGACGAAGAGCGGAAAAAGAAAAACGGATAGCCGTTGCCCGCGCCGGTATCCGGAATGGTACGGTGATGCCGAGAGCCGGTCATTCCGGCGTAGGCCGGAATCCAGATCTTGATGCGGTGCGGCCGGTGGCCGCATTCATTCAAGACTGGACCCCGGCGTTCGCCGGGGTGACGAAGTGGGAGCGTTCACGAAAGCTCACATCAATGGCACGGTGATGCCGAGAACCTGTCATTCCGGCGTAGGCCGGAATCCAGATCTTGATGCGGCGCGGCCGGCGGCCGCATTCATTCAAGACTGGACCCCGGCATTCGCCGGGGTGACGGAGCAGGTGCCGTAACTGCACTTTCAGCGGTGATATGCGGGACTGAGTTCCTGCACGGCGGTGATGAGTGCCGCCAGGTGCTCCGGCGGCACCTCCGGCGTGATGCCGTGGCCGAGATTGAAGACGTGGCCGCTGCCCTCGCCGAATCCCGCCAGAAT
>DASSRV010000053.1:0-5377 GCA_035701605.1 Gammaproteobacteria bacterium | reverse complement strand
GCTAGCAGGTGCGGCACGATTCCAAGGGTGCAGCCAACTGAAGCGAAAAAGCTCGCACGACTCCCTTGAGTGAGCCCCGTGGAAACTGTGAACACAACGCCAGTGCCTGGAATAAGCACGACGATGAGGGACGTGATGAGGAATTCGAACGTGAGCATGGTAAATGGTGTCCTCTTTGGGCCTGACAGTGATTGGTTAGCGTGCGATGATATTCCAATGATGCGGCGTGCGTCATTATTGCGGAGTATCTTCAGGGATGCAAAACTTAAATCATTCTTAATCAAAAGGTTATAAATCCGGGCCAGACAGGGTCCGGAATAATGTGCAGGGCCAATGTGGCTCGCTGCGTTCGCACAGGCGCGAGCGTTCGCCTCTTTTCTTCCCACCCTCGTGGGGCGTGCCGAAGCACCGAAGCGAGCAAGGTTAGCCCGAAGGGGCGAAGCCAGGGATGGCGAGCTCCCGCGATCGAGGCAGGAGCCTCGTGAGCGGGACTCCGCAGCGCAGTGAGGTGCGAGGGGAGTCGCGTAGCGACCACGCGACCGGGGAAATGGTTTTGGGCACTTTTGCCGAAACAAAAGTGCCCCGGCCGCCGGTCCGGGAACCGGCTTCAATTGGAGGCCGCACTTTATCAAGACCTGGATTCCGGCCTTCGCCGGAATGACGATGTGGCGGCAGAGCCACGCTTAATCAAAACCTGGATTCCCACTTTCGTGGGAATGACGAAGTGGCGGCGGAACCGCACTTGAATTTAGACTGGATTCCGGCCTTTCCCGGAAACTGCTCCTGCATTTCCGAGACTTCCGCCTTTCACGCTTCGCTTCTTGCTTCGCGTGGAAGTCTAAGGCTTGCATCCTGCAAGCCCGTTGGCTGCTATCGCAGCTCACCCTTGGCGGTCGGCAGATTTTTGCTCCTGCAAAATCTGCACTTCCACCATCCCTGGTGGTCGTGCACGGAATGACGAGAAAACGGTTGGTGTTTATCAGTCCTGATTTGCTGCGCCATCCAGCTTGGTATGATGAACGATGGCATTCAACACCAGCGCGTAGCTGCCGATGGTTTCGCCGCGCCAGATCGGGTTGTTGGCGAACAGCAGCACGTGACCCTTGCCGTAGTGCGCGTCAACCACGGCGGCGTGTCCGGCCATCTTGCCGCCGTTTTCGAGCAAGCCGGAAATCAGCAGCTTGTCCGCATCCGCCCAACGCACGATGACGTCCGGACGCATAGCAGGCGGTATCACAAAGGGATTGTTGCGGGCCTGTTCGGCATTCAGCGGTACTGCTTGCCAGGCTTTTACGTCGGGCAGCGCCGGTGGCGCCTGATACGGCCGGCCTTCGGGAATGTCTGCGTCACCCGGTCCGCCGCGTCCGGTGGGGCGCGAGTAATCCGATGCCGTGGTCAGGCCGCGGTTACCGAGGGTCTGGTTTGCGACGTCGAATGCGAGGCCCCCCGCGCTGTAGAGCGCGAAGGATTCGTCGTAACCGGCAACGACGGGGCTTTTCCTGTTCACGAGTTCCGCGCGCAGTACGCTGCCGACGACATGCGCTTCACCTTTTGCAACCGACACGCCGGTGGCGAGCCCGACATCAATCGCGAAGCGCGCGGTGTCCTCGGAAGTGACCAGCAGGCCGCCCGCGGCCACGAAACGCTTGAGATTGGCGACGCCCGATTCGCCCAGACCGGGTCGGGTATCCGGCGTCGAATCTATGACACCGAGATTGGGCGTGAGTCCGGTCTTTTGCCACGGCAGCGGGTTGCCGTACATGGGCAGGCCGTCAATGATGAGTTGCGTGGTGGCGTAACCCACCGGTGCGAACAGGATCACGTCGTATTTGTCGCGTAACACCCGGTCGTGCGCGGCATCCTGGGTGCTGATGTAGCTGTAGGGTACGTGCAGGCGATCCAGCGCCATGCGCCACCAGCCCTCGGTCTGGGTGGACAGCCAGGTGTGCATCAGCGCGATGCGCGGCATGCGGCCGCGGGTTTTCACGCCCAGGGACGCCAGCGTGAGCGCGGGTTGATCGAAGTCACCCTGTACGGTCTGCATCGGCACCTTCAGCACCGAGGTGTCCACGACACGCGCCACGTCCACGCCGAACAGGTCGCCGAACGACCAGCCGGTGTCGTCATAGGGATGCTTCTGCGGATCGTCCGGGGACCAGTACTGGCGGTCCAGCAGGGCATCGGCGATCCGCGAATACGGCTGATCCATGCGCACAATCCAGCTTCCTGCGGGAAAGCCGCGTTTGACCGCGGCGACCTGCGGCGGCACGGTGTGCTCCGCGGGCTTGCCTTGCGCTTTGTCACCGGCTGGGTTTTCGGTGTCATCCGCGACCAGAACGGTGAACGGTGCAGTGGCGCGGCTGATCTCGACGTGCTGCAAATGCAGTGTGTGCAGCAGGTGCATCTGTGCGCCCTTGTGAGGATCGTCCGCGCTCAGCACGTAGGCTGCCGGTCCCGCCAGCTGCGGCTTCTCAATCGAGCGTTTGGATTTCAGCCAGAAATTGTCGAGGAAGTGTTCGCGGTGCTCTGCGAAGTAATATAGGGCGGTCAGCAGACCGGATTGCTCGTAATTGTTGTTGTCGCGCTGCGACCACAGAACTTTTGGCAATGGCGGGTTGGGTTTGTACCAGGTGCGCGCGTATTCATCGGGGTCCAGGATGCGTTCTTCGGTATCGGCACCGCCGTTGCCGAAGGTCTCGTACAGGCGGCTGATGCCGTTGTGCAGCGCGGCGATGAACATGAGGTAGCCGGGGCTCCAGGTGTCGAAGTCGCCGTGCGTGAATACGCCCGGCAGGCCGAGCCGGGTGAGTTGCTCGACATTGTTCCAGCCGATCTGCTGCCATTCGCTGGTCAGGATCGGGTCAATCCAGGCGTTGTAGGGGCCGTCGCCCACGGTGTTGTCGTACAGGAACGGCACGGATTCATGCAGGTCGTGCAGCACCTGCGCATGCCAGCCGACGTAGGTGTTCAGCACGTTCTTCGTGAGGTCCAGCGTCACCGCCATGGCATCGCGGTTGTTGTCGTGCGCGACGTAGTGGCCCCAGTACATGAGGTCGGGGTAGTTCTTGTCGGGGTGCGCGCGGTGCCAGCGATAGAGATCCACCATGCGGTCGCGTCCGTCCACTTCCACCACCGGCGTGATGAGCGTGATGACGTGCGAGCGGATGTACTTTATATAGGGGGCATCGTCCACCGCCAGCCGGTACGCGAGTTCCATGAGCGCGGTGGGCGCACCGGTTTCGGTGGAATGGATGGTGCCGGTGATGTAGTACACCGGATGGGTTTGCGGGATGAGCGCGGCGGCCCTGGCATCGTCCATGCCGAGCGTGCGCGGATCGGCGAGCTGGGCGAGGCGGGCCTTGTTGGCATCCAGATTTTTCATCAGGGATTCGTCTGCAATCGCCACCGCGATCATTTCGCGGCCTTCCTCGGTGCGGCCGATGCTGAATACCTGCACTCTCGGCGTCGCTTTCTCCAGCATCCTGAAATAGCGGTACACGTCTTCCGCATAGGGCAGCCGGTTCGGCGCGCCGGCGATGTCGCCGAGTACCGCTTCCGGGGTCGGCACGGTTTTCGAGGCCGGCAGGTAATCGGTCAGCGGCGTGTTGAATTCGGGCCGGGTGGTGTAGCGCGCGATTTTTGCCGTGTAAGCCTGATCCAGCGCCTGGCCGGGATCGCGGGCATAGGTGCGCAAGGCGTCGGCACCCGGCTCCGCGGCGAAGGCGGGTGCGGCACACAACGGAAGGCACAGGGACAACAGCAGCAGACCGAGGCGATGGTTCATGGCGGACTCGCTTGGCCGGGGTGACGGGGGGGTCAGATACCAGACCGTCACAGCCTATACGGAGTTCCCGGGTCTGTCATCAATCCGCTAAGCGGTAGGCGTCCATGCACAGGCTGCGGTCAAAGCTGTGGTGCAGGCGCGTGATGCTTGCGCCGCCCGCGCCCAGCGCCACGAACAAGGGCAGGAAATGCTCTTCGGTGGGATGGTTGCGCGCCCCTTGTGGCGCGCGCCGGCGGTAGTCGAGCAGTGCGTCGCGGTCGTCACGGATCAGGGCGTCGTACAGCCAGTCGGAAAACTCGGCATAGGATTCGTAGCCACCGGCCGGATGAAAGTACTCGCGCAGGTTGTGGGTGGCGCCGCCGCTGCCGAGAATCAGCACGCCCTCGTCGCGCAGGGACTTGAGTGCCTCGCCCAGTGCCAGATGGTGCGCGGGACCGAGTGCGGTTTGCAGGGAAAGTTGCAGCACCGGGATATCGGCTTGCGGGTACATGAGCCGGAGCGGCACCCAGGCGCCGTGATCCAGCCCGCGCACCCGATCCACACCGGCCGGCGGGCCGAGTTTTCTTGCAATGTCCTTTGCGAGCGCATGAGCGCCGGGCGCGGGGTAACGCAGTGCGTACAACGGCTCGGGGAAGCCGTAGAAGTCATGGAGGGTGTCGAGATGTTGTGCGCCGGTGAGACGCGGCGTCGCGGTTTCCCAGTGCGCGGAAATCACCAGAATGGCACGCGGCCGCGGCAGGCCCTCGCCCAGCGATTTCAGGAAAGTGTGCGCCGGATTGGTCTCGTCCAGCGCCAGCATCGGTGAGCCGTGGGAGACGAACAGGGCAGGCAGGCGGGCGGCGTTCATGCCGGTACTGTGGGGCCCGTTGGGCCGAAGTTCAAGCGCCACTCACTCCATGACCGCGTGCAGTTTCTCGCCTTCGGCCGGTTTGCCGTATTTCGGCTGCTGCATCAGGAAGACCAGCGGAATCGCCAGCAGGCAGGTAATCATCATGAGCTTGAAGTCGTCATTGAAGCTGATCATGGTGGCCTGCCGGGTGACGAGCCCGTTCATCATGGCGAGGTCGTGCGGGTTGCTGAGGTTCATCTGCGCCGTTGCGGCGGAAAGCTGGATGGCCTGGTTGTAGGGGGTGATGTGCGTGCCGAGTTCCGCATGATTGATCTGGGTGTTGCGCGACAGGAGCGTGAAGGCGATGGAAATGCCGATGCTGCCGCCGACGTTGCGGATCAGGTTGTACACGCCGGTGCCCTCGGTGCGGAAGTGCGGGGCCAGCGTCGAGAAGGTCAGCGTCATGAGCGGCACCATGACCTGGCCCATGCCGATGCCCTGCACGAAGCCGGTCCAGGTGATCGCCCAGGTGTCAATCCCGGTGTCGAAGCCGGCCATGAAGTACATGGACAGTGCCATGATGGCGAGTCCGGCCGCCATGTTGAAGCGCGCATCCACCTTGTTGGCAAGCTTTCCGACGATCAGCATCGAGATCATGGTGCCGATGCCGCGCGGCATCAGCACCAGCCCCGTGATGAGTACCGGATAACCCCGCAGGTTCTGCACCATGGGCGGAATCAGCGACATGATCGAGAACAGGCTGA
>DASSRV010000052.1:0-6417 GCA_035701605.1 Gammaproteobacteria bacterium | reverse complement strand
ATTGCGTTGGGCACCAGGCCGAGTGCATACACCATGATGCCGGCAGTCCCGGTGAGCTGTAGTACATGCAGGGCATCGGTGCCGCCGGCCAGCGTGATCGTGCCGATGTAGGCGCAGAAGTAGGAGACGACGAGACAGAATATGAACCACTGCAACAGGGCGGGGCCCATGTTCATCATGCCGTTGGCACGCAGTGTCACCAATCCGACCGGACCTTGTTTGAATTTTTCCTGGATTTCGGGTTTCTTCATGTCCTCCATCGTGCAGGTCGGCAGCATGTAGATGCCGGGTCCGGGATTGCCCTTGCGGATCGCGGCACGGACTTCGTCTTCATTGGAAAGACTTTGATAATCCGGTCGGTGCCAGAATTGCAGGAGCATGTGCAGGATACTGCTGGCGATGAATACGCCGATAGCGGAGAGCAGGATCGGAAGCCAGAGATGAATGAGCGAGATCATATTGGACTCCCTCTAACGTGTTGGCCTCGGACGAGGTGTCGGGATTCTACCCCGCATTTGCAAAATGGGGTGCGGGCAGGCAGGCTTGGGCGGCATCCCGTACCCGGTACGGGGTTCGCGCCGAACATCAGGAGGCTTGTCCATGGATTCCCGATTGATATTGCCCGTTCTGCTGGTTGGAGCAGTTTCCTGGGGTGCGCCGGCTGACGCGGCATTCACGCACGATCCGGTCGCGCGCGCCGACCGATTGGTGCAGGAAACGATGACGCGGGATCACCTGCCGTCGCTTTCGGTCGCGGTGATGCGGGACGGCAAGCTGGTGTACGCACATGCGGCGGGGCTGATGGATATCGCACATCGCACGCCGGCAACACCGGAGACGCTGTATCCGATCGGCTCGGTCACCAAGCTCCTGACCGCGACGGCCGCATTGCAACTGGCTGCGGCACACAAGCTCGACTTGTCGGCGCCGATACGGCGTTATTGCCCGGCGTTCCCGGAGAAGAAAGAGAAAATCACCACGCGGGAGCTGCTTGCGCACACTTCCGGCATCCGTCATTACGATTACCGGCACTTCGATACCGATTTCCTGAACACCCGCCACTACGCTTCGATTCAGGACGCCCTGGGGAAATTCGCCGGCGATCCCCTGGTGGCCGAGCCGGGCACGAAATACCACTACAGCAGTTTCGGCTACGTGGTGGCCGCGTGCGTGATTGAAGGCGCGAGCGGCATGGGCTATGGCGCCTATGTCGAACGATACATTGTACGGCCGGCCGGCATGACGAATACTCGGTTGAACGACGCAACGGTCCCGATACCCGGACGCGCGGTGGGCTATTCCCTCGACGACAAGGGCAAATTGAAGCCGACCGGTTTCTTCGATCCCAGCGACCGTTATGGCGGCGGCGGCATGCTGAGCACGCCCACGGACCTGGTGCGATTTGTCCGGGGACTGCTGAGCGGCACGCTGCTGGACAGGCAGATGGTCAAGGATGAGATGTGGCGCAGCGCCACGCTCGCCTCTGGCCGGGCGACCGGCCACGGACTGGGCTGGGACCTGGACGAAGCCAGCGGCGCCGTGACGAAAGGCGGCACCAGCGTCGGGGCCACCAGCTATGTGTATGTGCGTCCGTGGCAGGGCGTGGCGGTCGCCTTCGTCACCAACCTGTCGTTGTGGACGAAGCATCGCGACGAGCTTGCGGTCCGGCTCGCCGAGCTTTTTGCGCAGGGACAGGGCGCGTCAAAACAGCAGGTGCAGCCCGGGAACTGATTGCGCCGATACGGGTCCGAGTCCCAAATCCCGACCAGCGGGCGTCACCGGAGGAGAGGACGATGCGTATCGTGAGCGTGGGGCATGGGCTTTTTGCGGCGATCCTGATCGCCATCGGCATCATCGGGCTGATCCACAGTGGATACGCCGCCATCTGGCACGGGGTGCCCAAGGGTTTTCCCTTGCGCGAGGCGCTGCCCTACCTCTGTGCCGTGATCGCCCTGGGGTGCGGCCTGGGTCTGCTGGCACAGCGCACCGCCGCGCCCGCCATCCGGGTGTGGCTTGCGTTTTACCTGCTGTGGACCGTGCTCTTCAAGCTGCGCTTCATCCTGTTCCATCCATTGGTGGAGGGCAGCTACCAGAGTAACGGGGAAAACGCGGTGATCCTCGCAGGTTCCTGGGTGCTGTTTACCTGGCTTGCCACCGACTGGGACAGGCACCGGATCGGGTTTGCCACCGGCGAACGCGGCCTGCGCATCGCACGTGCGCTTTATGGCCTGGCCCTGATCGCCTTCGGCCTGTCCCATTTCTTTTATCTCAATTTCACCGCGCCACTGGTGCCCGCGTGGTTGCCCGGGCCGGTGGGCTGGGCGTACTTCACGGGCATCACGTACCTCGCCGCGGGCGTCGCGGTGCTTGTCGGCGTGTATGCGCGACTGGCGGCCGCGCTCTCGACCCTGCAGATGGGACTTTTCCTGTTGCTGATATGGATACCGCGTGGGGTCACCGGTCGCTTGAGCGAATTCCAGTGGGGCGAGGTGGTGGTCAATTGCGCATTGGTGGCTGCCGCCTGGCTGGTGACGGAATCCTACCGCGACCGGCCGTGGCTGGCCCTGCGCAAACGCTGAGGCCGGCAGAACCGGCGACACGCGCAGGCTGCCTCAGGCGGCGGCGGGTTTGCGCCGTCGCCGTCCGGCCGGGGCCTTGCCGGCAACGGATTCCACCGCCTGCGACAGCAGACGCACGCCGGCGCGGATTTCATCCGGCGTCTGGCTGGCGAAACCGAGCCGCAGGTGCGTGCCGGGGGCCGACTTGATGCGGTAGGCGGATTCGGCGGTGACATACACGCCGGCCGCGGCTGCGGCGCGCGCCACCGCGTCGGAATCCACGGCGCAATCCAGCCACAGTGCCATGCCGCCGTCCGGCATGAGCCATGAAAGCGGCAGGCCCGCGCTTTTCGCCAGGGTCAGTGCATCCACCAGCGCGTCGCGGCGTTCCTGGTAAACGCGTCGCATGCGCCGCAGGTGGCGTTCGAAGCCGCCGTTGTCCATCCAGCGCGCCACCGCGTCCTGCATGAGCACGCTGTTCTGGCGCGTGATGATGCTGCGCAAGTTGCTGAGCGGTTTGAGCAGGGTTTCCGGCACCGCGAGGAACCCGATGCGCATGGAGGGGAACATCACTTTCGAAAGCGTGGAGGCGTAGATCACCAGTTCGCAGGGATCGTTGACCGCCATGGGCGCGATCGGCTGGCAGCGATAATGGAATTCGTGGTCGTAGTCGTCCTCGAAGACGGGAAGCTGATGGCGGCTTGCCAGTTCGTAGATGCGCATGCGGCGCGACACCGGCAGCGTCACCGTGGTCGGGTATTGATGGTGCGGCGTGAGATACAGGAGCCGCAGCCGGTGTTTTTTCAGTGCGGCTTCGAACGCTTCCGGATCGAGGCCGTTCTCATCCACACGGATCGGCACCAGCTCGGCGCCGGCGGTACGGAACGCATCCCAGGCCGCACCGTAGCCCAGCGCTTCCACGGCCACCTTGTCGCCGGGCTTGAGCAGAAGTTGCGCGGCGAGGAACACGCCTTCCTGGGTGCCGTGAGTGACCACGATTTCACGGTCGGTGAGTGCGCGCATGTGCGCGAGATACTCGCGCAGACGCGCCACGAATGGCGCGTGTCCCGAGGCGGTGCCGTAACCGGCGCGTGCGGCGGGCGAACGCCGCAGGGATTCCGCGAGGCAGGCGCGGAACTCGGAATAGGGGAACAGGCGCAGGTCCGGCTGACCGCTCTGGAACACATGAGCGAACTCGCCGGGTTTTGCTTCCACCGGCCCGCACGGGGATTCAGCGAAGTTGCGCGCGAACTGCCAGGTGATCTTGCGTTTCAGGCATTGGTATTTGCCGCGCGGTTTGGGTTCGAAGAACTGTGAGGGCAGCACGCTCGCGACACGCGGCACCCGCCGCTCGCCGGCTTCGAGCCAGCCTTCCGCCACCAGTTCGTCCATGGCCGCGATCACGGTGTGGCGATGCACGCCCAGACGTTCCGCGAGCGCACGACTGGAGGGCAGTTTCTCGCCGGGCTTGAGGCGCCCGGCCTGAATGGCCTGACGCAATCCCTCGGCAATGCGCAGGTAACCGGGGCGATTGTCTTTCGGCACCGTGACGATCAGCTCTTGCATGGGCGGCTCCCAACCGGATTCACGCCGGCCATCTGGTCCAATAAGAATAGATAATCTGGTACTTAATTCTATACCAGAACAGATGCAGAATGCGTCCCGCTGCGGCGTTTCCCGCACCCGTGGAGGATCAGCCCATGAAAGTTTCCGACCAAAGCCAAAACCGCGCCCGCCTGTGGCAGGCCTTTGGCAACCAGCCCGGCGTATCGGCCTGGTTTGCAGTCTGGTCGCTGTCGCGTTCCCGTTCCGGATGCTCCGCCCACAGCCGGGAGAGCATCGTGGAATTTTCCGGTGGCGCAGGAAAAGAGTTGCCATGTCCGAATACCAGGTAGTGACTGAGTGGCAGCGTGCCGGCGAGGACTTTCTCGACAATCGCTACAGCCGCGCGCATCGTTGGCGTTTCGACGGCGGCATCGAGGTGCCGGCTTCCGCGTCGCCGCACATCGTGCCCCTGCCGATGTCGGTCGCGAAGGCGGTTGATCCGGAAGAAGCTTTTGTGGCAAGCCTTTCCAGTTGCCACATGCTGTTCTTCCTCTCGCTTGCCGCGAAGCGCGGGTTCGTTGTCGAGCATTACCGTGATGCGGCGGTCGGTTTGCTGGACAAGGATGCCTCCGGCAAGCTCGCGATGACGCAGGTGACCCTGCATCCCGAAACAGGATTCAGTGGCGACACCCGACCTGACAGAGGAGAGATACTTGCGTTGCACGAAGCGGCACATGAACAATGTTTCATTGCCCATTCGGTAAAAACCCGGGTCAGGTGTGAGCCGGTTGCGGTTTCTCTGTGACCGCGGTGTTCCAATAGTCTGGAATTGCAGGCATGAAGGACCTCGCGATCATGATCGAGAATCGGCCCGGCGCACTCGCCGAGATGGGCGAATGTCTGGCGCGCGCCGGGGTCAGCATCGAGGGCGGGGGCGCCTGGCTGGCGGATGGGCGCGGTATTGCGCATTTCCTGTTTGGGGATGCGGGCGCCGCGCGCGCAGCGCTGACAACCGCAGGCATCGAGGTCGTTGCCGAGCGCGAAGTGCTGGTGCAACGCCTGAAACAGGAGGTCCCCGGCCAGCTCGGACAGCTCACGCGGCGCATGGCGGAAGCCGGGATTAATATTGAAGTGCTGTACAGCGATCATGCTCATCAGATGATTCTGGTGGTGGACGATCCGGTGCGCGGGCGGCAGATTTCCGATGCCTGGATGCGCGAGCAGCGCGGATAATTCCTTGATTCAGAAGTACGCAGGCAACCGTCATGATTGATCTCTATTTCTGGCCGACGCCGAATGGGCAGAAGCTGAAAGTGTTCGTGGAGGAAACCGGCCTGGGCTGCCGCATCGTGCCGGTGGACATCGGCAAGGGCGAGCAGTTCGAGCCGGAGTTCCTGGCGATCTCGCCCAACAACAAGATTCCCGCCCTCGTGGACCACGCGCCGGCCGATGGCGGCGCGCCGATCGCGCTGTTCGAGTCCGGCGCGATGCTGCTGTACCTCGCGGACAAGCTCGGCACGCTGCTTCCCGCCGATGTGCGCGGCCGTGCCGACGTCATGCAGTGGCTGTTCTGGCAGGTGGGTGGCCTGGGTCCGATGGCGGGCCAGAACGGGCATTTCCGCGTGTACGCGCCGGAGCCGATTCCTTACGCCATCGAACGCTACACGAAGGAAACCAACCGGCTGTTCGGCGTCCTGGACCGGCGGCTCGCGGATCGCGAATACCTTGCCGGCGCGTATTCGATTGCCGACATCGCCTGTTATCCCTGGGTGGTGCCGCATCGCGGGCTGGGTCAGACGCTGGAGAACTTCCCGCATCTCGCGCGCTGGTTCAAGGCCATCGCCGCGCGCCCGGCCGTGGTGCGCGCGTATGAAGGCGTCAAGGAGCCTTACACGCAGCGCGCCAAGCTGTCTGACGAGGAGCGTCGTGTCATGTTTGGCCAGTCCGCCGGCTCCATAAAGCCCGGAAAATCATGAGCGCACCGGAATCCGGACACGATGCGCTGGCGTGGTGGGCGGCGGGGCTGACCATGCTGGTGTGGTCGTCGTCCTATCCGGCCATCACGTTCGGCCTGCGCGCGTTCACGCCCGAGGAATTGGTGGTGCTGCGCTTCCTCACCGCCTCGCTGTGTTTCGCGGTGCCGGTTGCCCTCGGCTGGATCAGGTTGCCGCCGCGTCGTGACTGGCCGGCGGTGGTGCTGCTGGCCCTGATCGGGAATGTCTGTTACCAGTTGGCGCTGTGCACCGCGATGACGCGCATCAGTGCGGGCTCGGCGGCGGTGGTGATCGCGCTGGTGCCGGCCGTCACCGCGGTG
>DASSRV010000051.1:0-5416 GCA_035701605.1 Gammaproteobacteria bacterium | reverse complement strand
CGCCGCCATAACAAGCGCGCCAGCCCGCGGCGCGCAGCGGCCGGGGCCGGCAGGGTATAGTGGCGGCCTCGCAACGGAACCCGATTGCCTCCATGCGCTGGAACTCTACGGTCTCTCCGATACTGCTGTGCATGCTGCTCGCAGCCTGTGCGCACATACGCGGCGTGGCGCCTTCCGGTGCACCCAATGAAGCGGCCTGGCAGCAGCGGCGCGCACGACTCGCGCAGCTCAAGGACTGGGACATGGAAGGCCGCGTCGGGGTCAGCAATGGCCGTGACGGCGGCAGCGGGACCATGAGCTGGACACAGCAGGGCGATGCTTTTCAGTTCGACTTCCAGGGCCCATTCGGTGCCGGCGCGCTCAGTATTCATGGCGTGCGTGGCGTGCTGCACATCAGAAGCTCGCGCGGCGACGATTTCATCAGCCGCGATCCGGAGCGCGATTTCGCGCGTCTGTTGCACGTGCCACTGCCGGTGCTGAGCATGCGTTACTGGGTGACGGGCAGCCCGGCCCCGGACGCGGCATACGACAAGCGGGTGGATGCGCAGGGCCGGCTCGTGCAGCTTGACCAGTACGGCTGGCAGGTGAGTTATCTCACCTACGCCGTGTTCGACGGCTATGACCTGCCGACGCGGCTGGTGATCGAGCGCGACAAGGTGCGCATCAAACTCGCCATCGAAACCTGGCAGGTGGTGGCGCTGCCGGCCGACGCACGCATCGCCACGCCATGAACGCGCCGGCATTCAGCCACGACTGGCCGGCCCCTGCCAAGCTCAATCTGTTCCTGCACATCACCGGGCGCCGCGCCGACGGCTATCACACGCTGCAAACCGTGTTCCAGTTTCTGGATCACGGCGACCGGCTGGATTTCGCGCTGCGGGACGATGGCCGCATCACGCGTGTTCAGGGTCCGGACGGGGTTGCCGCGGAACACGATCTGGTGGTGCGTGCGGCACACCGGCTGCGCGAGGCCGCCGGATTCGGGCGGGCCGGGGCCGATATCCGCCTGCACAAGCGTCTGCCGATTGAGGCCGGCCTCGGCGG
Organism: Gammaproteobacteria bacterium; assembly: GCA_035701605.1. Taxonomy (GTDB): domain Bacteria; phylum Pseudomonadota; class Gammaproteobacteria; order Natronospirales; family REEB76; genus DASSKW01. The sequence continues at coordinate 4,372 of DASSRV010000051.1, read as the reverse complement.
CGGCAGCTCGGATGCGGCCACCACGCTGGTGGCCCTGAACCGGCTCTGGAATGCCGGGCTATCACTCGCGCAACTGGCGGCGCTGGGGCTGGAGCTGGGCGCGGACGTGCCGGTGTTTGTCCACGGTCAGGCGGCCTGGGCCGAGGGTGTGGGCGAGGTGCTGAGCCCGCTCAACGGACTGCCGGAGGCCTGGTTTCTGGTATTGCAGCCGGCCTGCCGGGTTTCCACCCGGGCGCTTTTCCAGGCGCCTGAATTGACACGAAATTCCCTACCAATCACAATAGCCGGCTTTCGCGCGGGCGAGTGCCGCAACGATTTCGAGCCGGTGGTGCGCAGGCGCTATCCCGAGGCCGCCGCCGCCCTGGACTGGTTCGCGGAACGCGGCCGGCGTGGCCGCTTGACCGGTTCCGGCGCCTGCGTGTTTGCCGCGTTTGACCGGGAAACCGAGGCGCGCGCCGAACAGGCGGCTCTGCCGCCGGGCTGGCAGGCATTCGTGGCCCGCGGCTGCAACCGCTCGCCGCTGCGGCGGCGGCTGGAGCAGCTTGAACACGCCGATTCAATTGGGGCGTAGCCAAGCGGTAAGGCAGCGGGTTTTGATCCCGCCATCCCAGGTTCGATCCCTGGCGCCCCAGCCAGGATTATTGCGCGTCTGCCGGGGCAGGCGCTGTTGAACACGACAGACAAGCGAGGGCGCCGTGTCAGCAGGCAGCATGATGGTGTTCGCGGGTAATGCCAATCCGCATCTGGCGAACCGCATCGCAAATCATCTGCAGTTGCCGCTGGGCAAGGCGCAGGTTGGCAGCTTCAGCGACGGCGAAGTCGCGGTGGAGCTGATGGAGAACGTGCGTGGACGCGATGTGTTCATCGTGCAGTCCACCTGTCCACCCACCAACGACAACCTGATGGAGTTGCTGGTGATGGCGGATGCGCTGCGGCGCGCATCCGCCGCGCGCGTCACCGCGGTGGTGCCGTATTTCGGCTATGCGCGCCAGGACCGGCGTCAGCGCGCGGCGCGGGTACCGATCACCGCCAAGCTGGTCGCCAACATGATGGTGTCGGCGGGCGTGAACCGGGTGTTGACCGTGGACCTGCATGCCGACCAGATCCAGGGTTTTTTCGACATCCCGGTGGACAATGTGTATGCCTCGCCGGTGTTGCTAGGCGATGCCTGGCGGCAGAAGTTCAGCGACCTGATCGTGGTATCGCCGGACGTAGGCGGCGTGGTGAGGGCGCGCGCCCTGGCCAAACGGCTGGATGATGCGGACCTTGCCATTATTGACAAGCGCCGTCCGCGCCCCAACGAGGCGCAGGTGATGAACATCATCGGCGAGGTCAAGGGCAAGACCTGCGTCATCGTGGATGACCTGGTGGATACCGCGGGCACGCTGTGCCTGGCGGCGAAGGCGCTGAAGGAACAGGGTGCGAAACGGGTGCTGGCATACATCACCCATCCGGTGCTGTCCGGCAAGGCCATCTCGAACATCTCGGGTTCGGTGCTGGATGAACTGGTGGTGACCGACACCATTCCGCTCAGTGAAGCGGCGCGCGGTTGCGGCAAGATCCGGCAGCTTTCCATCGCGGAACTGCTGGCCGAGACCATGCGCCGGGTGAGTGACGAGGAATCGGTTTCCTCGTTGTACGTGGATTAGAAATCGCGACAGGATGTCGCTCCTGCCTGGCAGGAGCCGGCTTCCGGCCGCGATTCGTTTGTGGAGCTTCGTCTGGTCGCGGGCGAGGCGTTTGTTGAACGTAACTGGAGTATCAAGACATGGCCATCAGCTTCAATCTGAGCGCCGAAGCTCGCGCAGACAAGGGGAAAGGTGCGAGCCGCCGCCTGCGTCGTGCGAACAAGGTGCCGGGCATCCTTTATGGCGCGGGTGAGCCCGCGCTGGAATTGAGTTTCAGCCACAACGAGCTGAACAACAACCTGCAACACGAGGCGTTCTACTCGCACATCCTCAAGATCAAGGTCGGCAACGACGAGCATCAGGCGATCCTGAAGGACGTGCAACGTCATCCCGCCAAACCGCTCATCATGCACCTGGACCTGCTGCGCGTGCGCGACGATCAGGAAATCCGCGTGCACATCCCGCTGCACTTCAAGGGCGAGAAGGAAGCCATCGGCGTCAAGCAGCAGGGCGGCGTGGTGTCGCACAACCTCATCGAAGTGGAAATCGCGTGTCTGCCGCGTTATCTGCCGGAGTTCATCGAGGTGGACATCACCAACCTCGAACTCGGTCACGCCGTGCACATGTCGGATCTGACCCTGCCGGAAGGCGTGCGCATCGTGCAGCTTGCCTATGGCGAGGAACACGACCTGCCGGTGGTGGCGATTCACCATCCGCGTGTCACGGTGGAAGAGGAACCGGTTGCGGCTGCGGCCGTGGAAGGTGCGGCGGCGCCGGCGGAAGGTGCGGCGGCTCCGGCAGCCGATGCCAAGCCCGGCGATGCCAAGGCGGCTCCGGCTCCAGCGGCCGACAAGGGCAAGAAGTAAGCGTCCGGCGGCCTCTGCGGGCCGCCGTTGCGTCGTGCTTCATTGGCGATGGATTCCGCAATTCAACTCGTGGTCGGCCTCGGCAATCCCGGGGCCGATTACGTTTTGACGCGCCACAATGCCGGCTTCTGGTTCGCGGACGCGCTGGCGCGCTCGCAAGGCGCGGGCTTCAGTCACGAGCGTAAGTTCAGCGGCGAAGTCTGCCGGTTGCGGCTGGGTGAACACGATCTGCGCCTGCTCAAGCCCACGACCTACATGAACCGCAGCGGGCAATCCGTGCAGGCGCTGGCGAGCTATCTGAAGCTGCCGGCGGCCGCCATTCTGGTCGCGCACGACGACCTCGATCTGCCGCTCGGCGCGGTGCGGCTGAAGCGCGGCGGCGGGCACGGCGGTCACAACGGCCTGCGTGACATCGGCGCTCACCTCGGCGAGGATTTTTACCGGCTGCGCTTCGGCATCGGTCGGCCCCAGCGCGGCGAAGTGATTGACTACGTGTTGCAACCGGCCGGCGCGAACGAACAGAGCCGGATCATGGAGGCGGTGGCAGCGACGATCGAAGCCATGCCCGCGCTGCTGGCAGGCAGAACCGAAGCCGTGATGAATGCGCTGCACAGCCGCGGCGTGGTGCCGCGTAATCGGCGTGAAGCCGGCACCAAAGCGGAAGAATGACACGCATGACCCGGTGCCCGACCGGTTTGGTGCGGCACAGGCGAATTTACAAGGACAACGGCACAGCATGAGTCTCAAATGCGGCATCGTCGGCCTGCCCAATGTCGGCAAGTCCACGCTTTTCAATGCGCTCACCAAGGCCGGCATTGCGGCCGAGAATTATCCGTTCTGCACCATTGATCCCAATGTGGGCGTGGTGGCGGTACCGGATGCGCGTCTCGAGGTGCTGGCCGGCATTGTCAAACCGCAGAAAACCATCCCCGCCAGTGTGGAATTTGTGGACATCGCGGGTCTGGTGGCGGGCGCCTCCAAGGGCGAGGGCCTCGGCAATCAGTTCCTGTCGCACATTCGTGAAACCGACGCCATCGCGCACGTGGTGCGCTGCTTCGAGAACAGCGACGTGGTGCACGTGTCCGGCAAGGTGGATCCGCTGTCGGACATCGAGATCATCAACACCGAGCTGGCACTGGCGGATCTGGAAGCGGTCAGCCGCGGCGTCGAGCGCAATGCCAAGCTGGCCAAGTCCGGTGACAAGGACGCCGTGATGCGGCAGAAAATCCTGGAAACGCTCAAGGCGCATCTCGATCAGGCCAAGCCGGCGCGCTCTCTGACGTTGGGCGAGACGGAGCGCCTGCTGATAAAGGATTACAACCTGCTGACGCTCAAACCGACCATGTACGTCGCCAACGTGGACGAACACGGTTTCGAGGGCAATCCGCTGCTGGAGCGGGTACGGGCGCTTGCCGCCAGCGAGCACGCGGAAGTCGTCGCGGTGTGCGCCGCCATGGAAGCCGAGATCGCGCAGCTCGAAGACGCGGACAAGACCGAGTTTCTGAACGACATGGGTCTGGATGAACCGGGGTTGAACCGCGTGATCCGCACCGGCTATGCGCTCCTGGGCCTTGAAACGTATTTCACTGCCGGCGAAAAGGAAGTGCGCGCCTGGACCATCCACAAGGGCTTCACCGCACCGCAGGCGGCGGGCGTCATCCACACCGATTTCGAGAAAGGCTTCATTCGCGCCGAAGTCGTGGGGTTCGAGGATTTCGTGGCCTGCAAGGGCGAGACGGGCGCACGCGAAGCCGGCAAATGGCGGCTGGAAGGCAAGGAATACATTGTCCGCGAAGGCGATGTCATGCACTTCCGCTTCAATGTCTGATCCAGGGGCGCCTTTTGTCCCGATACTGCGTTGCGGCGCTTTCCTCGGTG
>DASSRV010000050.1:0-9885 GCA_035701605.1 Gammaproteobacteria bacterium | reverse complement strand
GATGCCAGCAGCAATCCGGAACCCATGTTCACTGCCAGGGACAGCAGCAGCAAGGTCCAGTCCATCACCGAGCGGGTGCAAGTGGGCCACGACAAGCAGGGCCGCGTGATGGTGTACTTCGGTACCGGCACCTACTATCAGGTAGGCGACAACAGCGTGCCGAGCAACCCGACGATCGAAACTTTTTACGGCATCCTGGATACTGGTGCCAACGTCAGCGGCCGCGCCAACCTGCTGCAGCAGACCATCCTGGACGAACAGACCTTCAACGGTACCCCCGTCCGCATCACCTCGGACAACAGTTCCACCGGCCTAGATTCCACCAAACAAGGCTGGTATCTGGATCTGTACTACAAGGATTCCAGCGGTACGGTCACCAACAAGGGCGAGCGCTCGGTCAGCGATGCGGTGCTGAACGGTGGCCGCATCATCTTCACCACCCTGATCCCGGAGGGCTCGGCCTGCGAATACGGCGGCGATTCCTGGCTCATGGAACTGGATGCCTCGACCGGTTCGCGCCTGACCGACGAATCGCCGTTCGACCTCGACGGCAACAACAAGATTGATGATTCCGATCTTGTCACCTACACCGATACTGATGGCAAGGAGCACGTGGTGGCGGTCAGCGGCAAGAAATCCAACGTCGGCATCATCAAGACCCCGGGTATCATCTCGGCCGGCGAGATCCAGTACAAGTACTACAGCGGCAGCACCGGCAAGATCGGTGCCACCACGGAAAGTGCCGGCACGTCGAGCGGTGGCCGGCTGTCCTGGCAGCAGTTGCTGCCCACGGGTGGTTGAACGAGTGGGGACTGGACAAGCACCTGCCCCGGCGTCACACTGCCGCCGGGGCAGTTCTGCAACAACGGAGCACGTCATGCGCAAGGCCAAGGGCTTCACCCTGATCGAACTCCTGACCGTGGTCGCGATTATCGGCATCATCGCCGCCATCGCCTACCCGTCCTATATGAACTCGCTGCGCAAGGGCCGTCGCTCGGACGGCCAGACCGCACTCACCAATGCCGCGCAGGCGCTGGAACGCTGTTACACGGCCTACGGCAAATACAATTCCGATTCATGCAGCATGGCGAGCACCCTGACCGGCGCCGGCTTTGCCAGCCAACAGAATTTCTACGTTGTTACCGCTTCCAGCATCAGCGCCACCAGTTTCACACTCACGGCCATCGGCCAGGGTCAGCAGGCGGATGACCCCGATTGCACGAACATGGAACTCAAGAACACCGGCGCCAAAACCCCGACGGACTGCTGGTAAACCGGGGCATCGGGTTTCATCTCCGGGCCGGGCGCTTCGCCCGGCTTTGTTTTCCCTGAACCTTATTTACGACAGTGGCTTGCAATACGGTCCCGACCGCGACCCCGGCCCTTGACTGCTTGCGCGCCGCCCCCATGTACGCGACCATGACCGCCCCATCGCGCAACTACCGCCACGCATGACCCCCAGCCCCACTCTCGATACGCAACTGGCCCGACTGCTGGCCGGCCACCCCGCGGCGCTGCGTGGCGGTCGCAAGGGCCTGGAAAAGGAAAGCCTGCGCGTAAATGCCCGGGGCTGCCTCGCGCACACGCCGCATCCGCGCGCGTTGGGTGCGGCGCTCACGCATCCCGGCATCACCACGGATTATTCGGAAGCGCTCATCGAGCTCGTGAGTGCGCCCTTTGCCGACATCCGCGATACCCTGCATGAGCTGTGCGACATCCACGGGTTCGTCTATCGGAACCTTGATGATGAAATGTTGTGGGCCACCAGCATGCCCTGCCTGCTGGAGAACGATGCCGACATCCCCATCGCGGAATACGGCCGCTCCAATATCGGCATGATGAAACACGTGTACCGTCGCGGCCTCGGTTATCGCTACGACCGTGCCATGCAGACCATCTCCGGCATCCATTTCAATTATTCCTTCCCGGACACCCTGTGGCCGCTCCTGCAGGCACAGCATCACGATACCCGCCCCTTGCGGGAATTCACCGATGACGCGTACTTCGGCATGTTGCGCAACTTCCAGCGCGTGAGCTGGCTGTTGCTGTACCTGTTCGGCGCCTCGCCGGCCCTGTGCAAGAGCTTCCTGCGCGGCCACAATCCTGGTTTCAGTGAATTCGACGCCAACACCTGGTACGAGCCGTTCGCCACTTCGCTGCGCATGAGCGACATCGGCTACAAGAACAAGAATCAGGCCCGCGTCGGCGTCAGCTACAACAGCCTCGACGACTACATCCGTACCCTGACTCATGCCATCAGTACGCCGGAACCCGAATACCAGGCCATCGGCGTCAAGGTGGAAGGCGAATACCGCCAGCTCAATGCCAACATCCTGCAGATCGAGAACGAGTTCTACAGCTTCATCCGTCCCAAGCAGCCTATCCGCCGCGGTGAGCGCCCCACGCTGGCTTTGCGCAAGCGTGGCGTCATGTATGCGGAAGTGCGCGCGCTGGATGTCAATGTCTTCGAACCGCTCGGCACCTCCGCGCACAGCCTGCAATTCATCGAGGCGCTGCTCATCTGGTGTCTCCTGTGCGACAGTCCGCCGCTGGACGCCGCGGAGCAGGCCGCGATTGCCCGCAACCAGAGCGAAACGGCGCGGCACGGACGCGATCCCGGGCTGCATCTCTTGCGTGATGGCGGTAATACCCTTCCGTTGCGGGCATGGGCGAAGGAAATCACCGATCAGCTTGATGGCATCTGCACCGCCCTGGACGGCGAGGATCCGGCCAAACCCTACACCACCTCGCTTGCGCTGCAACGCGAGGCGGTGGACGATCCCGAGCGCACCCCCTCCGCGCGTATCCTCGCGGACATGCGCGCGCACGGTGAAAGTTTTTTCCACTTCGCGCGTCGCCTGTCGGAGCGGCACCGGGAGTTCTTCCGGCAGCGCGGCCTCAGCGCTGCCGCCGCGGCCAGCCTTGCGAAACTGGCGGAAAAATCCCTGGCAGATCAGGCGGCACTGGAAGCTGCCGACACATTGTCCTTCGATGATTACCTCAAGCAGTATTTCGCACAGACATAGAATGGTTTCCGACCGCAAGCCGGGAGACTTCATCCGGACTGGATGCCGGCCTCGGCTCTGGCATCCTGCGTCGCTCTCGGCAATTGCTCCTGCATTGCTCTACCTTCGCCCATCCCCGGGCTCGTACCGCCTACATCCCTGTAGGCGTTCACCGGTATGACGAAGCATCAAATGCCTTACTGGTTGATACCAGTCAGATGTAGGGCGGGTTAGCGAAGCGTAACCCGCCGTAATGTCTTGTGTGGCGGAATACGCTTCGCTATTCCGCCCTACACGTCCGTGACTCCGGCCTGGGCCGGAGTCCAGATCTTGAATGATTCCCGGCCGCAGGCCGGGATACTGAATCGGACTGGATACCGGCGTTCACCGGTATGGCAGTATTAACGCTCGGACCAAAACGACGGATGGGTTAAAATGTCCTTCAATTTCTTTCCATGAGCAGACCCATGACCGACGACGATTCCAGCAACCACTACGGCTTCCGCTGCACCCTGCGCCCGGACGATCCCATGAGCGCGCCGCACCTGTTGGGGCCGGACTGGGAAGCCTTCCGCTGGTACGCCACCGAGCGCGAACGCGACGAAGCGATGGAAGAGTATCGCCGCGAGCATTTGTACTCCCGTCGTGGCGATGCCCCCAGCGTGATCTACACCAGGGTCGAGCGCTGAACTTCCCGCGCCCCGGCTTCATTCCAGCCACCGGAGACCGCCCATGCTGCTGATGGACATTGTCTGGCTGCTCCTGGCGTTGCTGGTGATTCTTGCCGGCGCGGAACTGTTCACCAATGCGCTGGAACATGTCGGCGAGCGTTTCTCGCTCTCGGAAGGCCTGGTCGGTTCAGTGTTCGCGGCAGTGGCCACTGCCCTGCCCGAAACGGTGGTGCCGATCATCGCGGTGTTCTTCGGCGGTACCTCGCTGACCGCACGTGAGCACATCGGCGTGGGTGCGATCCTGGGTTCGCCGCTGATGCTGGCTTCGCTCGCCATGCTGCTGATCGGGCTTGCTGCCGGCAGCAAACGCGGCTGGCGCAAACCTCTGCAACCGGAAATCAGCGGCCTGGTGCGCGATCTGCTGTATTTCCTGGTGGCGTTCTTCATCGGATTCCTGGGCCTGTTCATGCCGCAACACCCTGCCGGCGTGCGTGCGCTGGCAGGCTTCACCCTGGTGTTCCTGTACGTGATGTATGTTGTCAACACCGTGCGCGCCTCGGCACTGCTGGTGCAGAACGGTCACGGTACCGCCGCCAGCGGCAGCCTGTGGCTGAAGCGCGTCGGCATTCCACATACGCCGGTCATGGAAAGCGTGCAGTTGCTGCTGGGCCTGGCCGGCATCGTCGGCGGGGCCAAGCTGTTCGTGTACGGTGTCGGGCAGGTCGCCGATCTGACCGGCGTCAGCGTGCTGGTGCTGTCACTGCTCATCATTCCGGTAGCCACCGAAATGCCGGAGAAGCTCAACAGCATGCTGTGGATCCGGCGCGGCAAGGACACGCTCGCGTTCGGCAACATCACCGGCGCCCTGGTGTTCCAGGGCGCGCTGTTGCCGGCTTTCGGCATGCAGCTCTCCGCCTGGCAGCCCGATACCGATATCGTCTGGGCCATGGGGCTGACCTTCGCCGCCATTCTGTGGGTGTTGCTGCTGGCGGTGCGGCGCAGGCTGACGCCACTGTTGCTGCTGCTGAACGGGCTGGTGTATCTGGCGTTCTTCCTGATGATCCGCTGAGATGGCCGGCACGCTGCCCTCGCCCTGTGTCCGCAACTGCTGCCTCAACGAGCAGGAAATCTGCCTGGGCTGCGGCCGCAGCCTGGACGAGATCCGGGACTGGGGCGAGGCGGAGGACGCCGTCCGCCGGCAGATCCTGGCGCGGGCCGAAGCCCGCCGGGCCGAACGGGAGGCCCAACTCCGCGCCCTGCTGCGGCCCCGGCCCGGCCCATGAGACAAGCGGTTTGACAATAAGGTAAAGTACCCCCCGTATAAACAGGGACTTGGGGCGGGTTGGTGAAGCGCTTTGCGAACATATTGCTGCTGATCGTCCTAGCGGGTTGTGCCGGCACCCCGCCTGTCCCGCTTGCGCCACGCGACTGGACCTACATCGGCAACGACCCCGCTGGCACCCAGAACATCCTCATGGCCGCTGCCACACCGGTACCGAAGCACGGCGTACTGAGCACAGTGTTCCGATTCGAGTACACCGCACCACACACACTCACCGGTGCGGACGGCAAGACCCTGAGTTACGTGGAACAACGCGAGGACGTGCACGCGGACTGTGCCGGCCAGACCCTGCAGGTGGTGGGGGAACGCTTCTACGACGTGGAAGGCAAACTGCTGCGACAGCAGGCGCCTCAAGCGGATGAGCGTGGCGAGCAGCGCGTGATTCCCGGCGGCATCAACGACATCATGTATCAGGCCGTGTGCGGGCGCGCGGTCGGTTGGGAATACATCGGCTCCAGCGGCAACGGCGACCAGAAAATCTACGTCATGGGCAGGGCCGTGCAGCACGAGGTCGCCGGCAACACACAGGCCTGGTTCAAAACCGAATACGACGGTACGCAAAGCCTGATCGCGGCACCCTCACTGCGCCACGTGAATTACCTCACCAAGGTCAGCACCCTGAATCTGGATTGCGCGACCTATCACATCACGGTATCGAACGAAGTCTATTATGACGTCGCCAACCACAAGGTCTTCGACGTCCAGCCGCAGGGCGAGCATGCCGCGTTCACGGCTACCGCAGGCAGCGTGCAGGGCCTGATGTACCGGGCAGCATGCGGGCGCAATACCAGACTCAATTATCTCGGGCTCGGACCGCATCACAGTGAAAAAGTGTATCTGCTCGGCAAACCGGCACTGGATTCCGACGGCATCGCGCAGGCCCACTACCGGATCTATTACCTCAAGCCCGGTACGCTCACCACCGGACCGGTACTGCACACCATCTCCTACAATCAGCGTACCGTGCACCTGGAAGCCGATTGCAGCGCCCTCACTGTCCAGTTGCTCGCCGAAGCCTACCTCGATGCCTCGGGCAAGGCGGTGTTCACCATCACGCCACCGGCCAACGGCGCACCCGATGTCGCGGTCGCGCATGGCAGCCTCAGCGAAATGCTGTGGCAAGCCGCCTGCCGCGACGCCGGCTGACTCGCCTCAGAACGACAGAATTCCGATAAAGGCCTCCGCATGAGCATGAAAATCGGCAAATACACACTGGGCCGCGAACTCGGTCGCGGCGCATCCAGCATCGTGTATCTGGCCGAAAACGACGCCGGCCGTCAGGTAGCGCTGAAACTCTATGCCTCCGACAAGGGCATGAGCGAGAAAAGCGCCAAACTCTACCGCAAGCTGTTCTTCACCGAGGCACGCATGGCGGGTCGCCTGCTGCACCCGAACATCCTGCCGATCCTGGATGCCGGCGAGGAAAACGATCTGCGCTTCGTGGTGATGACTTACCTCGAGAATTACCACGCCATGACCCGGCACACCAAACCGGACACCCTGCTGCCGATCAAGACCGTGGTGAAAGTGTTCTTCGCCATGAGCAAGGCGCTGGACTATGCCCATCGCAACGGCGTCATCCACCGCGACATCAAGCCCGCCAACGTCATGATGAACGACGCCGGCCACGTCATGATTGTGGATTTCGGGGTTGCCAAGAGTGCGTTCGACGAAACCACCCACATCGGCGGGATCGTGGGCACGCCACGCTACATGGCGCCGGAACAGATCAACGATCAGGAAATCACCAACCAGAGCGACATCTTTTCCATGGGCGTCACGATTTACGAGTTGCTCACCGGCATTCCGCCGTTCATTTCCGACACCCTCCCCGGCCTCACCAACCAGATTCTGAACCACGATCCAAAGCCGGTGACCACCTTGCGCACCGACATTCCCGAACCGCTCAACCGCATCGTCATGCGCTGCGTGAAGAAGCCGCTCAAGACCCGCTACAAGACCTGCATGGACATCGCCGGCGACCTCATCAATGTGTCCGACGACCTGGACACAAAGTCGGCCGAAGTCACCGAGCAGGAGCATTACAACATGGTCAGCAATCTGAGCTTCTTCCGCGACTTCACCCAGCCCGAAATCTGGGAAATCATCCGCGCCGGCGCCTGGAAACGTTTCAGGAAAGGCGACACCATGATCACAGAAGGCGAGCTCGACGAAAACTTCTTCGTCATCGCCTCCGGTGAAGCCAGTGTGCACAAAGGCAAGACCGTACTCGGTACGCTCACAACCGGCGATTGCTTCGGGGAAATGGGCTATCTCAGCAGGACCAAGCGCTCTGCCAGCGTACGCGCCAATAGCGAGGTAGCCCTGCTGTGCGTCAATGCCACGCTCATGGAGCGTGCCTCACGTGACTGCCAGCTGCGGTTCTACAAGGTGTTTGCGCACACTCTTATCGAACGCCTGTCACGCACCAACGAACGCCTGTTGGCAGCCGGAGTCTGAAAGCAGGATCGCTTCCGTGGCATACCCGTCCGGATCGCCTACCGCACCCGTCACCCTGCAAGGCGACTTCATCCGGCAAGCCCGAGGGCGCTATGGTTGCGCGTGCTCGGGGCTCAGGCCCAGCAATGCCCGGCACGTTGCGGTCAGGTGATCCGCAATCGCCGCAAGCTGACAATTCAGCCGTTCATTATTGGCGCGCTCCTGCAGATAGGCGTGCCATACGTCGCTCCAGGTGGCATCCGGCGGTAGCGTGACCGGCTCCGCCTCGCGCAAGAGATCGGCGGAAATCGGCCTGGTCCTATATTCCACCACTTTCACCGGGCGCGCCGGTTACAACGCCAGCCGCGGCGCGCAGGCTGTCAAGCAGGGAATGAGGCACACTGGCATCCAGACAGCGGCGCGCTTCAATATCGGTGTCGTGTACATGGCGTAATACCTCGGTCTGTTTCGCCAGTCTTGTCTCAAGTGTGCTGCGCAGATGTGCCGCAGCATCCGCATCGGCCTGCAATTTTGCGATCTGCGCCCGCAGTTGCTGGAGCTGGGATTTGTCAGCCTGATGCTGGACATCGGCGACGTGCTGCGTGTCGGCATTGGTTTGCGCGGCCACGGATATTTCGCAGTCCCGCTCACCCATCCGGCCACGTTCGTACCAGAGCAGGCCGCCGAAGGTCGCGCACAAGGCCATCAGCATCAGGATCATGCCTGTCAAAATACGGATCATTGCCTACCCCAATGCCGGCACAGGTGTAAACCTGTGCCAGGCTCGTTATCTATGTTCAACCATACCCTGAAACAGCCCCGATCAATGAATCAGATCCACGAAAACAGGGATCCCGCGCATTGATCTTGTCGGGTTTCCGCTTTCGCAGGACCATGGATGCAGTACGGTCAGGTTAGAGCTTGCTTTGGGTATATTTCTCAAGCCCGATACGCTTGATAATATCCAATTGCGTCTCAAGCCAGTCTATATGCTCTTCCTCACCCGATAAAATCTCTTCAAACAGTTCGCGCGAAACATAATCATTCCTTGTTTCGCAATAAGCAACCGCTTCACGCAACACGGGCGCAGCTTCCATTTCAAGCCTCAAGTCGCACTCCAGGATTTCCTGGACGTTTTCGCCAACGTAGAGCTTGCCGAGTTCCTGCAAATTCGGCAGCCCTTCAAGGAACAATATTCTCTCGATCAGACGGTCGGCATGCTTCATCTCGTCAATGGATTCCCGATGTTCATGCTCCTTCAACTCCTTGAGCCCCCAATTTTCGTACATGCGCGCATGCAGGAAATACTGATTGATGGCGGTAAGTTCGTTCTTGAGTACCTTATTCAGATACTGGATGACCTTGACGTCGCCCTTCATGGTGACTCTCCTCAATCAACAGTTAATGTATGAGCAATCCGGGAATATTCATTCCAAAGGCAAACCTGAATGGCTGGGGTTTCATTTGTCCAGGGCTCACAACTCACGGCTCGCAAGATTTTCATCGTTGGCCGCATTCTCACTCAACCTCTGACGGATGATTTCCTCCGCCAAATCCTCGCAACTCCGGCAGTTATTGCCGACCCCCAGCGTGGCCCTGAGTTCAGACAGGGTCGCAACACCGTTATCTACAGCCTGCCGGATCTGCCGTTCTGTAACCGCATTGCATACGCAGATATACATCAGCTAAAAAGCTCAGCCAGCCGGATTGCGTTTGGTCAGCATAGGCGGATTCCGACATGGATGTCAAAATGAAATGTGACTGGGTACGTTTATTGCTTCATGCGGGCACAGGGCACACGGCCCGAACCGATGGTCGCGCAGTCATGATGGATGGCGAAGCCGCCGGATGGACACCGACCGCCATATAGCTATACTCTCCATTGACAGGTCAGGTCGAGATCGCAGTGTCGAACGGGACATAACCGCGTGAAGGGTACCGCTGGAGCCGCTCATCCAGTGTCGTACGGGACGCCCGACCTGTCATTCTTTCTTCCATACCAATTCCCCAACGCGTTGACGATTCATGCGGCTATCTTTGGCCTGCATGAAATTCCAGAATAGTGACCCATCACTATTAACGCGCACGATTACCAGAATCTGGTCATTGCCGCCGAATAATCCGATATAACGACGCCGCCAGGTGCCATCACCGTATTGCGTAAGATATACGTCTCGTGTCGCTTGGGAATTGAAATGGATCGTTTGTTGGTGGCTACGGGTGGACTCGAACCACCGACCTCAGCATTATGAGTGCCGCGCTCTAACCAGCTGAGCTACGTAGCCATTCGACCGGATACCGGGCCACCAGGGCCCGGTTTGGGGGCGCAAATTGTCGTTTTTTGTGCCCGCCAAGTCAAGAAATAACGTCGTATCTGGCGTATCCAGGGCGCGAATTTTGGCCCGAGACACGGCGCGGTGCTTTCCGA
>DASSRV010000049.1:0-4165 GCA_035701605.1 Gammaproteobacteria bacterium | reverse complement strand
CAATGATTTTATGTGTTTCGACTTCGCCTGCCCTGAGCTTGTCGAAGGGCTCAACACGAACGGTTGGATAATTTTGAGATAAGTTCTACAGTTTCTGCACGGATAAATCATCAGCCGGCTCATCTTCCGAGCCGATCGCTGCCGCATCCTGCGATTCCACGCGATTGCGACCCAACCCCTTGGCGAGATAGAGACGACGGTCCGCCGCCGTGAACAGACTGTCCCAGTCCTTGCCGTCGTCCGGATACACCGCGATGCCGCCACTGAGTGTCATGCGTTTTGGAAATGCGATATTTTCAGGGAGTGCCGCCAGCGTCATTGCTTCGCGCAGGCGCTCGACCGCGGTGACCGCTGCCGCACGGTCATGGTGCGGCAGGAACAGCAGGAATTCCTCGCCACCGATACGCCCCAGCACATCTTCCCCGCGCTTGGCCTCGTTCATGGTATCCGCCACGTGCTGCAACATCCTGTCTCCGGCCTGATGCCCGCAGGTATCGTTGATCTCCTTGAAATGATCGAGATCCAGTACCGCGAAACCGAATTTCTGTTGCTGACGCTGGGCGCCCGACAACTGTTCGTGAAAGCGCAACAGCATGGCCCGCCGATTTGGCAGGCCTGTCAGGATATCCGTGTAGGCCGAGCGCAGCAGATCCGATTCAATCTTGCGCACCTCAATCCACAGCATTCCCAGTGTGGACGCCACCAGGAGCAGCATCTGGGCGATGGCAAACAGGGAAAACGCGTAATCGGCACGCGTTTTATCGGATGTGCCGCCCAGCGATACCCAGATGCTGTACATGCGCAGGTTCCAGACAATGATGGACGCCATGGCAATGACAGCCAGATAACGTGCCGCCGCCTTGGCCGTGAGCGGAGGACTCCGCCACAAGGCGAGTGCCCCCGCAAAATACAATACCGAGGCATAGACGGTCGGCGCGGCAATATCAATGAATACCGTCATGCCCAACACATGATTGGCGGTCAGCACAGCGACGATGAAAGCAAAACTGCCAATCAGGGTGGCGCGGCCCAGTCGTAGCGAAGCATGCTGGTACATGCCAAGTGCGGTCAGCAGGGCGGCAAGGGAAATCAGCGAGTCGCCGGCAACCTGACGCAAGCCCCAGGGCAACAACCCGGTGGCGATGGTCAGCAGTGCCCCGATGGCATACGCGATCAGGCCGCTGCCCCACAATCGCAACGCCCGTGAACGCCGCTCGCTCCATGACACGGCCAATACCAGCACGCCCAGCAACAGGTGCATGGCAAGCAGCGCAAACAACAGCATCTGGGCACGTGTCACGGCGATACCCTAATACCCGACCCCGGCCTGTCCGGTGTCCCGCGAGCATCCGTTCCACTACCGGCAATCACACCACAAAATGATACTGTATGCCGAACAGTTTCCGGAAAATTCGCGGTCGGTCCGGGAAGTCTTTCCCACACCCCTGCTGACCCGTCCAGTTCCGGGTGGTGACGGAACAGCCCGTCCGCGTTGAACGGGATACGCCGGTCGGAAGCCGGATACGCGGCAATCCGCAGACGCTGCCCGGCCCTCACGCAGCGCGACGGCTTCGCCTTCCCCGCGTTTTGCCGCCTCCTCGCATTCAAGGCCGGCTTCTTCCCGTGCCCGCCGCAGGAATTCGCCACGGCCCCGGATGCCAGGCCGATAATCAAGTTCGTAACCCTGTGATTGCCTCAGACCACTTTCAACCGGCAACCTGTCGCAACAATTTCTCGGCACAGTCGCGCACAGTCTCACGCAGTTCCAACGGCTGACGTATCTCGAATTCGAACGGCAACCTCGCGAGCTGACGCGCGAACCAGTCAAGGCTGTCGGTGCGGCTGCGCAACATGATGCCGTCGTCGCGGGGCTCGAACAGGCCGATGCTCTCGCCCATTTCCCGTATCGCGGTCTGCATGTCGGTACGCAACAGGACTTCCGTGGCGATGGCGCGCGGAATGCTCGCCATGCTGAACGTGAGATACCGTGCCACGTCGAAATCCACCGGACGCGTGAACGGCTCATCCAGCACCGATACGGCCTGCACGCGATCCAGCCGGAACGAGCGCAGCCCGCCGCGCAGATGGCAGTGTCCGCTCACGTACCAGCAACCGCCGCGATGCACGAGGCCATAGGGATCGAAATCGCGCTCGCTGGCCTCGCCTTTCGCGGAGCGGTAACTCAGGTGCACGCGCCGACGCTGACGTGCGGCGCCGGTCAGCGCGATGAGGGCGGCATTGTCGCCGGGCGCTGGCGTGTACGACAGATCCAGGGTCACGGTTTCCGCCACCGCGCGCGCACTGTCCTTGAGCTTCGCCGGCATCACGCGTTCGAGTTTGGCCTGTGCACTGGCGACGGCGGAGGCGCCTTCCGCAAGCCCCAGGCTGCGTGCCGCCAGCAAGCCGACCGACAGGGCCAGTGCCTCGTCGTCCGTGAACAGCATCGGCGGCAGCTTGAACCCGGCCACCAGCATGTAGGCGCCATGGCGGCCGCGTTCCGCGGTGATGGGGATGCCGATGTCTTCCAGCATGGTGATGTAGCGGCGCAGGGTACGCGCGTCCACCTCCAGCCGCCGCGCCAGTTCGGCGCCGCTCATGCGGCCATGAGACTGCAACAGTTCCAGTACGGCCAGAACGCGGGTGGTGGGTCGCGACATGTCCGCAAGTTTACACAGAATCAGGGCTGATAATGCCCTATTTAACCCTTACCGTGTGCACCCTATCCGGCACTAGTCAGACACCGAGGTACGGAGCATGCGCACAGTGTGGTTCATTCTGCCGTTCAGCTTTCTTGCCGATCCCGGCCATTTTGTCCGCCGACTGCACCCGGAACGGCGCCTTCCGCGCGCGCCGTCCGCACGAAGTGCGCGCGCATGAGCCACGCCGCCGACCTGTGGCTGTTCTTCGTGGTGGTGTTCGGTGTGGTGCTGCTGCCGGGGCTGGACATGGCTTACGTGCTCGGCAGTGCGCTGGTGGGCGGCGCACGTTCGGGTCTGAGCGCGGTGGCCGGCATCGTGGCCGGCGGTGTGTGCCACGTGCTGATGAGCGTGCTCGGCCTCAGCGTGCTCTTGAAGCTGTGGCCCGCGGCTTTCAACGCGGTGCTGCTGGCGGGCGCCCTGTACATCGCCTGGATCGGATTCTCCGTGTTGCGCAGCGACACCACGTTCAAGACCGGCACGCGCACCGATACCCGTTCGCACTGGCATACCTTCCGCCATGGCACGGTCAACATCCTGCTCAATCCGAAAGCCTACCTCTTCATGCTGGCGATCTTTCCGCAGTTCCTGCGCCCGGAATACGGCACGCTGTGGCTACAGGGCGTGACCCTGTGGCTCATCATCGCCGCCACCCAGTTCGGCGTGTATGGCTCGGTGGCGGTCGCGGCGGGTCGGCTCAGGTCCTGGCTCATGGCGCGGCCCGCCGCCGGCATCCTGATCAACCGCACGGTCGGCAGTGCGTTGATTGCGGCAGCCCTGTTCACCGGTTACGAAGGCTGGAGGGCGTTGTGATGCGGCGATTCATTTGCGCAACATTCGCGCTGGCCTGCGCAGTCGCGTGTGCGGCACCGGCTCGCGCCGAAACGGCGCCGGCACTCTTTACCGGCTACGTGGCATTCATGAGCAATTACATCGGGCGCGGTCTGGCGCAGAGCGTGGGCCAGCCTTCGGTGCAGGCGGAACTGGATTACAACAATAGCGGCGGCGGCTTTTACGCGGGACTGGATGGCACCAGCATCAACTGGATTGATCAGGTTTATCCCGGTGACAGCGTGGCCGTGGAACTGGATGGCTATGCGGGTTACCGCAAGCTGGCTGGCGACTGGACCTTCAAGGCCGGCGTGCTGCGCTTGCAGTTCCCCGGCCGCTACGTCGCCCAGTCGCCGCCGGCGGCGCGCCCGGACACCACCGAGCTGTTCGCATCCGCGGCCTGGCGCAACCTGAGCGCGAAACTGAATTACTCGGTCACGGATGCTTTCGGTACGCCGGATTCGCGCGGCTCCTGGTATCTGGACCTCGCGGCGGAGCTGCCGATTGCCGGGCACTGGCGCGTGGGCGCGCACTTGGGACGCAAACAGTCACGCGGCACCAACCCCGCGACCGGCGTGCCCAACTCGCGTTCGTCATACACCGATTACCGGCTTGCGGCCACGTACCTGTTCGATGCG